>NZ_JBZMXT010000060.1:0-13059 GCF_058506495.1 Methyloceanibacter sp.
AGCTTGTGGATTACGCCTTCATCCACGGCTGCGTAGAGGCTGCCGTCCGGCCCCTGCACCACGGACCGGAAACGACCGGCGGCCGAGGGGAAAGACAGCGTCTCGACTTCCGCAGAGGTGCAGTCCTCCGACAGGTTAATAACGTCGATGCGCTGCCCGGTTGGTGTGCCGCCAAAGCCGATACCCATGATGCCGACCACCATACGGCCGTTCCAGGCACCCCATTGATCGCCCTCCAGGAAAGCAGCGGAGCCCGTGCCCTGAGACAGCCCGTTGTTGTTCCACGCCGGCTTCATAGCGTCAGGGTAAGCTGCGAGGTCCGTCATCGACATGAACTTCGCCCGTTCTTTCGGATCCACGCCTTCCATCTGATTCGGCATGTAGCCGCAATAGCCGTCAGGGCAGTCGCCGCGGCCCGCAGTATTGGGGCGTGGGTCCCAGCCCCCATTGCCCCCGTTCACAAGACATGTGATTTCGTCCGAGTGCCAAGGACCATGTTCGGCCGTAACCGGCTGGTTCGTCCCGGGGCGGAAAGCGATCCCTTGGGGATTGCGGTGACCGTAGGTGTAGACCCGGGGATCAAAGCCTTCAGGTGCCTTGTTGCCCTCCGCTGCTTTGCCGTCTCGATCGATCCGAAGCACGTTACCGCCGATCTTCGTCGGAGACTGCGGCACCTCACCGTTATGCGTATCGCCAGTTGTCACGTAGAGGTACCCGTCGCCTGGGTTCCAACGAAGACGACCGCCGTTGTGCGCACCGGGGCCACCGAAGGGATGATTGGTCGCTTTCGGCTTGTACTGAATATCATCAACGATATCGGTCCGGTCGCCCACGTTGCTGAAGTCGTCGTTGACTGTCAGGCGCAGCACGCGATTCACACCAGGCGCAGGATTGCTCGACGTCGAGTACACGTAGATCGTTCGGTTCTCGTCGAATTTGGGGTCAACCGCGACGCCTTGCATCCCGGCTTGCCCCTCACAAAAGAGGTCGTCTCCCGTGCTGGCATAACCATCGCTGCCTTTTATGCCCAACAGCTTATTCACGTCGCCTGATGGGAGCCGAACCGAAAGGCCCTTGCACTTCTCGGTGAAAAACATCGTCCCATCCGGCAGGAAGGCCATATCCCACGGGAGTGCCAGACCTTCGAGCACTTTGCTGTGCTCCAGTTTCGGCGCGTCGGCAGCGGACGCAGTTGAAAGCGGCATGGCGATTGCCGCCGCCGCGCAGACCGACCAAAAAACATGTCGATACATTAGTATTCCTCCCATTTTACTTACTTGATTATTTATTCCAGCATCGAGCCGGACTGGCACGTTATACGAATAAGCGGTCGAAGAGCACCACTTTTCGCGCAAGCATTGTTCTCGTGTGCAACGAAGAATCAAGCATTTCGGGTCTAGTTGACGAATTCTCATCCGCGCTGGACGGTAAATCTGTATCAAATGACGCCGTGAACTCGCCCCTCAGCGCGAATGCGGCCCCTTAAGACGCTGAGTTCAATCCGCAAACGGATTTCTCGGCCGGCGAGCTCGCGAAGCGTCGGCCAAGGCTTCTGTAGAGCTTGCGCTTGTGAAAAAAGTAGGCCAGCCGTCCCATAATCACGATGGTGATAAATTTCGACACGAAGGGCGTCGCCCCGAGCGGGCCAGCAATGCCCACTTTGAGCCTTGGCTACAGATCGTGGGCATAACCAGCGGGACAATCGGCCAGGCTACCTAGGCTCCTACGAGAGCGACCGCGCCGAGCGTGAAGCGCCAACCGACCTGTTTGGCGGAGAATTCTGGTTACGAGGCGGCGATCACCATCTCCTCAGCGGGGTCCCTTGGCTGTGAGACCCATCGTCCCAATCAGTGCCCAGCTTGAAGGGTGCATGTTCAAGATCCCGACTTCCATCATCTCGGCCATCCCCAACGCAACGGCCACCTTGTCCTGAGCGCGTTACCGGCGAAACGCGGCGATTCTGGGCTTCCGGCAACGAGAGTGCCCCCGCAGTCACCTGCCTTTTGGCGTTGCCACTAGCCAGGCAGGATCGAACCATCTGTCGGCCTCGCCATCATATGGGAGCCTATTGATGTCCCAATGACGGATATACGGCGCATAGACGTCCCAAACGGCCGGGCCACCTCCGACGTACACGACACGGTCCAAAAACCAGCCAAACACTTCCTCAGGATGATGAATGGAGCGGACTTCAACGATTGTTCGCTCTTTGTAGGCGTAGTCCGGAAACGCCGAGATGGTTTTTGGTCCTGCGATTACGACGTGACCGCGCGTCACATCGAAGAATCTCGCAACGTCGGCGACATACTCGCGGTCCTTATTGCCTTCCCATGGCATCTCACCATTCAGGCCCAGCTGTCCCCTCTGCCCTATGGCAATGATCGCACGTATGTCAGCCACGAAGCGCCTCCATCCAATTCGGCCTCTCTTTTATCCACGGATGGCTCTTCGGCAAAGAATGGTGCAAGAGAGCTTGTTGAAACAAGACCGCGTATGAAGCACAGCGCCGGCCGCGACGGCGCCGAACGGCAGAACATAATGGCGCCTCGCCTCGTCTCAAATCCCTATCAGAACCAGGTCGTCAAAGCGATTGGGCTGATGGTCCTGGCGACGCTCTGCCTCACCGTGCTCGACACAACCGTCAAGTACCTTACCGACACACACGGCGTGCCCGTCGCGCAGGTCGTCTGGATGCGCTTTGTGTGCCATGTCTTCTTCAGCGCATTGGTCTTGTGGCCATTCGCTCTACGACCTTCGTTGCGATCCGCAAAGCCAGGCATCCAATTCGTCCGCTCGTGCCTGATGATCCTGACAACAGCGCTCAACTTCATCGCACTGACATACCTGCAGCTCGATCAGAATATCGCGATCTTCTTCTTAACGCCGCTCCTGGTCGCCGCCCTATCCGGTCCACTTCTCGGAGAGTGGGTCGGGTGGCACCGCGCTGCGGCGATCTTTGCAGGCTTCGTTGGTGTGCTGGTAGTGATGCACCCCGGCATTGGCGAAGTCCACTGGGCCATGCTCTTCACCTTGGGCGCCACGTTCGGCTACGCGCTTTTCACCATTGCTACGCGCTACCTCGCGGCGTTTGACCCCCCAGCCGTGACTCAGACCTACACACCGCTCGTTGGCGTACTGATCATGGCTCCGTTTGGCCTGATGAGTTGGCAAATGCCGGAGCATTGGTGGATCTGGTTGCTCTTCGCGACGCTGGGCTTCTGGGGAGGCCTCGGACACTGGTTCATAATTCTCGCGCACCGGTTGGCGCCGGCCGGCATCTTGGCGCCTTACATCTACCTCGGCCTAGTTTGGATGTCGGCTTTCGGATTTATCGTTTTCGGCGATGTCCCCTCCTGGTGGACCATCGCGGGAGCCACGATCGTCATTCTGGCCGGTCTATACCTGCTTGCTCGGGAACGTATCGCGGAGGAGCGTGCGCGAAAGAAGAAGACGACCCTCCGCGTTGACACCGAATTCGAACCGCCGAAATCGAACTAAACGTCCCGCTCTGACTGAGCATAACGGCAGTGCATCTCGTCTACGAACTCGGCAAGCGTGCTGTTTGCAATCGCGTCGCGTGTCCGCGCCATGAGCTCTTGGTAAAACTGGACGTTGGCGTAGCTCAAAAGCATGGCGCCAAGTATCTCGCCCGTCTTGACCAAGTGGTGGAGGTACGCGCGAGAATACTGCGCCGCCGCGCAGGCACTTTGCGCATCCAAGGGGCTGTTGTCCTCTGCGTATTGCGCGTTCCGAAGATTGAGGCGTCCGCCCCATGTGAATGCTTGGCCGTGCCGGCCCGAGCGGGTCGGCATCACACAGTCGAACATGTCTACACCCCGGGAGACTGCGCCCAGTATGTCGAGCGGTGTGCCCACGCCCATCAGATAGCGAGGCTTGTCCTCTGGCAGATGTGGCGTCGTCATCTCCAACGTGTCGAACATTACCCGCTGACCCTCACCGACCGCGAGACCGCCGATGGCATAACCGGGAAAACCTATGCCGACGAGCGTCTTCGCCGAATCTTCGCGCAGGTCCGGATAGACGCTGCCCTGAACAATTCCAAACAAGGCCTGCCCGTCCGCACTCATAGTCTCGAACGCCATCTTCGACCGCTCGGCCCAGCGCATGGATAAATCCAACGAGACGCGGGCCTCTTCACGGCTACAGGGGAATGGCGTACACTCATCGAGCACCATCTGAATGTCGGCCCCCAGCAGGCACTGCACTTCTACGGCGCGTTCGGGCGTCAGGACAGCGGCTGTTCCATCCAGATGTGAGTGGAACGTGACAGCTTCTTCGGTAATCTTGCGGATTTTGGCGAGCGACATGACCTGATAGCCGCCACTGTCGGTGAGAATAGGCTTGTCCCACCGCATGAAGCTGTGAAGCCCGCCCAGCTTGGCGATCCGCTCAGCCCCCGGACGCAGCATCAGATGGTAGGTGTTCCCCAACAGGATGTCTGCGCCCGCCGCTGCAACATCCTCCGTGAACATAGCTTTGACTGTGGCTTGCGTGCCGACTGGCATGAAGGCCGGCGTGCGAATACGGCCGCGCTGCGTTTCGATGATCCCGGTACGGGCATTCCCGTCCGTGACACTCACAACGAAAGAAAAAGGTGCCGTCACGCGGAGACCTTCGGCGTCAACAAACACGCATCGCCGTAGGAGTAGAATCGATACCGTTCGGCGATCGCGTGGCTGTAAGCCTCCTTCATCGTATCAAGTCCGCTGAACGCGCTGACGAGCATGAACAGCGTTGACCGCGGTAAATGAAAATTCGTCAGCAGCCGGTCAACATATCGGAAGCGATATCCGGGGGTGATGAAGATGCTCGTCTCACCGCGGAAAGGCTTTAGCGTCCCGAATTCGTCTGAGGCACTCTCGAGCAGCCGCAAACTCGTCGTCCCAACGGCGATGACCCGATTCCCGCGTGACTTGACAGCGTTGAGGGCAAACGCGGTTTCAGTAGAGATCTCGCCATACTCCGCATGCATCTCGTGGTCGTCTGTATCTTCCGTGCGGACGGGCAAAAAGGTCCCTGCCCCCACATGAAGCGTCACGAAATAAGCGGCAATACCTAGTTCTTCTAAGGTTTGGATCAGTCTCGGCGAGAAGTGCAATCCGGCTGTAGGCGCGGCGACTGCGCCCTCCTCGCGTGCAAAAGTCGTCTGATAGTCCGTCCTATCCTGATCGTCCGGCGCGCGCCGCGCAGCAATATAGGGCGGAAGCGGCATCGCCCCGTCGGCGTCAATAGCATCCCTGAGTTTCCGGCCCGAGAGCTCAAACGCCAAAATCACCTCGCCATCCGCCCCCTTAGCCTCGACGGTTGCATCGAGAACGACGGGCTTGTCGTCGTCGACGCCAAATCGGATACAGTCGCCCTGCTCCAGACGCTTTCCGGGCTTCGCTAAAGCCCGCCAGCGGTGATCGTCTAACTCTTCGATAAGAGTGGCTGAGATTTGCACGGCTGAGTCGCCGCGAACTCGTACGCCCTTAAGAGCGGCGGGGATTACGCGTGTGTCGTTAAGCACAAGCGCATCGCCCGGCTCAAGCAACAGGGGCAAATCCAACATGTGCTTGTCAACCAGGGCTTCCGTTTCGCCAGGCTGCACGACCAATAGCCGAGCCGCGTCGCGCGGATGCGCGGGCCGCAGCGCGATCAGGCCGTCGGGCAATTCGAAGTCGAAAAAGTCTGTACGCACAGAACCCCCGTCGGGGCTAGAGCATTCGAACCATGAGCGCGCCGACCAAAACCAGCAGCACGCCCGAAACCCGCCCAACGCTGAGTTCCCGCTGAACGAGATCGAAAAGACCAAAGCGGTCGAGCAAAAGCGCGGCCGCCAATTGGCCTGCGATCGCGAGAGACATCAGCGCGGCAACACCAATTTTGGGCGCGAGCATCAGATTGACCAGCACGTAGACGGCTCCTAGAAGTCCGCCCCCGACCATCATGTAAAGCGGGATGGACCGCAGTGCACCAAAATCGGTACTCCCGCGTGCAAACACCACTACGACTATAGCAAGGACCGTGGTGCCAACGCAGAAGGACCAGAACGCGGCCGAGAGGGGATGGCCAAGCCGCGCTGCAAGTTCGGCGTTGATTGGGCCTTGCATGGCAATCATGCCCCCAGTGAAGAGAGCCACCAGCGTTAGCATTACTGCGGTGCCTGACATGGAGGTGCTCTCCTTGAGCTTTCCGTCTCGCCGGTCGATCATCCGGTGGTATCGGCAGCCACCTTGACCGAGACGATTTTGTCGGGGTTTGCGGGAGGCTCGCCGCGGTTGATCTGATCGACGTTCTCCATGCCTTCGATCACACGGCCCCAGACAGTATACTTCCGGTCAAGAAACGTGGCGTCGTCGAAACAGATGAAAAACTGACTGTCCGCTGAGTCCGGCGACTGAGCCCGTGCCATCGATACTGCGCCACGTGTGTGGGGCTCCGCGTTGAATTCTGCCGCGAGTTTTTGGCCCGAGCCGCCGGCACCCGTTCCGGTCGGATCACCGGTCTGGGCCATAAAGCCCTCTATGACCCGATGGAATGGGACGCCGTCATAGAAACCCTGCCGGGCTAGTTCCTTTATGCGTGCAACATGATTGGGAGCAAGGTCTGGGCGCATTTCCACCACCACGTTGCCCTTGCTCGTTTCGATAATGAGTGTGTCTTCAGGATTGGCCACTTGTCAGGCTCCTTGTATTGGGCGTTTCGTTGTGAGAACTGCGACCTACTATTCGATGGTCGCCTTCTTAATGAAGTCGAGCTTGGGAAACTGCGTAACAAGATAGGCGTTCCCCTGCATCTTGATCAGGCCCTGGTTGGGACCATTCCCTCGAGGAGCGCCTTCGCCGTAGCCGTTATAGAGTGAGTCGACAACGTCCATGCCGGAGACCACTTTTCCGAACGGTGCAAAGCCCTGGCTGTTGAGGCCGGCGTTGTTGTTGAAGTTGATAAAGACTTGGGTCGTGCGCGTGTTCGGACCTGCCGTCGCGAATGTTAGGGTACCCCGAGCGTTGGACTCTCGTACCGGATCGTCCGGGATTGTTGCATTGCTCCAAGCGGCGGAGACGTCGGGATTTCCACTAATGCCGAACTGGACCATGAAACCATCGATCACGCGAAAGAAGCGGGCATCGTTATAAAAACCAGCCTTTACGAGGTTGTAGAACCGATCGGCCCCGTTGGGCGCCCAGTCGCGGGTTACCTGAACGACGAAGGTCCCCTTCGAGGTTTCGAATTTCGCCTTATAGCTATCTGGCGCGCGCGCGTTGAGAGACGCGGGGTCGCCGAGACTTGCCGCCATCGCTGGGGAATGGGCCATTGTGGCTGCGAACAGCAAGGTCCACGCAAAAAGGACGGTAGTCCTGAAGGTCATGGAAGTTTCCTCTTTGGTTGGTCTCCATCGGAAAAGACGATTGATTATCGTGCTAGCTTGCGCGCGAGAGCTTCGTTGACCAGCTCCGGAACGAACGGCGATACATCTCCGCCCATTGCCGCAATCTGGCGGACGAGACTTGCTGCGATATGGCGTGTCCCGGGTGATGCGGCAAGAAAAACGGTTTCGATCTCGGGTGCAAGAGCCGCATTCATACCTGCCATCTGCATTTCATAGTCGAAGTCCCCTGCGTCACGCAGACCGCGAAAAACGACTGTGGCCCCGGCGGTCTTGGCCGTCTCGACTGTGAGCCCGTCATAAACCACAACGTCGAGTTCGATGCCAAGTTCACTCGCGACAGGCTCAAGAGCCGCCCGGGCGAGAGCTATTCGCTCCTCATCCGTGAAGAATGGGCCTTTGCTGTGATGCGCACCAATGGCGATAACAAGCCGGTCTACGAGTTGAGCGGCGCGCCGCACGATGTCGACATGCCCAAGCGTAACCGGATCGAAACTCCCTGGATAAAGACCGATGCGCATGCCTCTCACGCTCCTATTTTCCGCGCGCAGCGTTCAGTAGGCGTGGCGCCATAAACTCTGCGAGCCACTTCTATCCGTGGCAAGGCCATGTCGGCAAGGCCGCAGCGCCTCAACTTGAGCATGAATGAAAAGGGGCCCGGCGTGTCACCGGGCCCCAAAAGTTTTTAATCGCTAGGGAAAATTGCTACTTCAGCTCTTCATAAGCTGCGGTGGTGCCGTGGCCGCCCAGCAAATCGCTTAAGTTGAAGCGATAGCCGAAGCCTGCCGAAACGATCAGCGGATCGAGGTCCACATCAGCGGTGATACCGGTGCCGCCAAATCGTCCGTTCATGCCGAGCCAAGTCTTTTTGACATCGGCGTTGATATACCAGCCCTCACCGACGGCGATGTCGAGGCCGCCCTGTAGGGTGAAGCCAAAGCCATCGTCGAGGGCAAAGCTCGTGCCTGGACCTAGCTTGCTGGATTCATCGAAGAAGTGGATGTACTGGACGCCGGCACCAACGTAGGGCTTAAAGGTGCCGTCTGGATTGAAGTGATACTGTGCTGTTAGAGCTGGAGGAAAGATCCAGGTGTCGCCCAGTTTGACTCCGTTGAGGACGCCCGTCCCCTCAACCTCGTGCTTTGCGAAGCAGCAGAACAGCTCGACTGCCCAGTGGTCGTTGAAAAAATATGTCAGCGTCGTAGCCGGGACAACCTCATCGCTCACATCGGCGCCAGCGCCCGGAATGCGTGTGCCATTGAGTTTCACTGTGGCGTCCGCATCGGGAAGCACACCGGTCACCACGCCACGGATCATGAAATCGCCGTGCTTGTCCCCAGCTTTGGCCTCTTGCGGATCGCCAGCGAGCAACACAGATATGGCGAGCCCAGCCGCTAGAGTGCTCAGGATTTTTTTCATCACGTCCCCCACTTAGCTGCGGCCGTCACAGATTGGCAGCGCTTCTTTTTTGGTACTTTACTTTCTGTGACGGTTCGTTGGAACGTACCAGTGCAGATCGACTCCATTTGCTGACCAATATCAGAAAAGGGATGCTCTTAGGACCCTGTTGCTGCCGTGCCACAGCTCTTCTTGATCCAAGTCAACAAGTTGGCCGCGACGCAGAATGGCGCCGAGCGACCTTTCCGGCTAACCGGTTGATCGGCGTCAATGTCCGAATCTTCAGGCCTTGCAATAAGTGGTTGGAGAACGGGCAGTGGTCGCACTGCCTTGCAGAGGATCCACTTGACGACAGACAGTTTGAAAGTTCCGGGCTCACCTACGCCTGTAGACGGCTGGCGCCGGCCGGAATGGCCGGCCACGCTTCCCTTGCAGCTCGCAGAACGTGGAACGCTGGTGCAAACACGCCCCGGTCAGCCGCTACCGCTGTCTTTGGGAGGCGAAGAAACCGTCTTCGTTGTCCGGACAGCCACACTCCTCTTCCGGTTGTCTCTCGCGGAGAATCTTCGGCAGGGTGTTGCGCTGCTATACCTTGGCGACGTGTTTCGTTCTGCCTTTGCCCCGGCGGGGCCCGCCGCGCAACTGATCTCGCTAACTTCCGGGGAAATCCTCCGGTACCGGCACGGCGCATTCTCCAAGATCATGTCGACAGATCCTGAGGCAAGGAGCTACTTCGACCAGGCCGTCGCACGCCAGACAGCACGTCAGGCTATTCATCTGACGGCAGTTGGCCAGCTCGACAGTTCGCAACGGCTCGTCACATTCTTGGTTGAGCTCGCCACACAAATTGGTGTTCCCGCATCGGAAGGCCGCGTTGTTTTCGAGATGCCTCTGAGCCGAAGTGAGGTCGCCGAGTATTTGGGACTCAATGCCGACACGCTCTCGCGCATCATGTCGAGGCTGCGCAGTCAAGGCCTGCTCACGCAGCCTGATCGTCAGACCATTTTCGTCCGGGATTTGAAGGCTCTCGCCGCCCTCTCGCCCGCCTCGGCCCCGTTGCTTGCTCTGCCGCGGATGACGAGCAAGCCGATCAACGCGCAGTAATCTACTCGCGGGGTTCTCCCGCTTCGGGGTCCGACGGCTCGTCGTCATCGCCATTGCTGGTCTCGTCGGGAATATGCTCAACCGAGACGACACGCTCGTCTGCGGCCGTGTCGAAGATAATGACGCCTTGTGTTGATCGACCGACGACCGAGATGCCGTCCACGGGTACACGGATCAACTGACCCCTATCCGTGACGAGCATGAGCTGGTCACTGTCGTCCGCCGGGAAGGAAGCGACCAGCTTTCCGTTCCGCTCATTCACGATCATGCCAATGATGCCTTTACCGCCGCGGCCCGAAACGCGGTACTCGTAGGCGCTAGACCGTTTCCCGTAACCGTTCTCGGATATCGTCAGAACCATCTGTTCATGGGCGCTGAGCTCCGCATAGCGCTCCGGACTGATGGCCACGTCCTCGGCGCCCTCAATCTCTTGCTCCATGTCCGGCTCCTGCTCGCCACCCCTGCGGACCATGTTGGCCTGACGCACATAGGCCGCGCGCTCAGCTGCATCCGCCTCCACGTGCGTAAGGATGGCCATGGAGATCACAGCGTCGTCCTTGCCAAGATTGATACCCCTGACACCAGATGACTGGCGGCCTTTGAACACCCGCACGTCGGTGACCGGAAAACGAATGGCCTGACCGTCACGCGAGTTGAGCAACACATCCTGCTGCTCATTGCAGACTTCGACGCCAATAATGCGATCCCCCTCATCGAGCTTCATCGCAATCTTGCCGTTCTGACGAACCTCGATGAAGTCGGACAGCTTGTTGCGGCGGACCCCGCCATCGTTAGTCGCGAACATCACGTCAAGCTTCTCCCAAGACGCTTCGTCTTCTGGAAGCGGCAGGATCGTGGTGATGATCTCGTCCTTGCCGAGCGGCAATAGGTTGATCAGCGCCTTGCCGCGTGCTTGCGGGGCAGCCTGGGGCAACCGCCAGACCTTCATCTTGTAGACCATACCGCGCGACGAGAAGAACAAGACAGGCGTATGGGTATTCGCAACAAATAGCCGACTGACGAAATCTTCGTCGCGGGTGGCCATTCCCGCGCGCCCTTTTCCGCCCCGACGCTGTGCACGGTAAGCGGTCAGAGGAACGCGTTTGATATAACCCTTATGGGACACGGTCACGACCATGTCCTCACGCTGAATGAGATCTTCGTCCTCGACCTCACCCATCATTTCAGTAATTTCAGTTCGCCGTGGTGTGCCGAACTGTTCTTTCAGTTCGGTCAACTCGCTCTTGACGATGCCGACAATCCGGGACCGTGATCGCAAAATTTCGAGATAGTCGGAAATCTGGGCACCAAGCCCTTTTAGCTCATCGCCGATCTCGTCTCTTCCAAGAGCCGTCAACCGCTGCAACCGGAGGTCCAGAATTGCCTTTGCCTGCTCCTCGGACAGCTTGTACGTCCCTTGCGAAGAGACTTTGTGCCTTGGGTCCGCGATCAACTCCACGAGAGGCGCCACATCTTTGGCTGGCCAGTCCCGCTCCATCAATTGCGCGCGTGCAGTTGCCGGGTCAGGTGCCTTGCGAATAAGTACAATCACCTCGTCGATGTTCGCGACAGCAATCGCGAGCCCAACAAGCACGTGAGCACGCTCACGTGCCTTCCTAAGAAGATACTTAATCCGCCGCCCGACAACCTCCTCGCGGAAGTCGGTGAATGCGCGGATCATGTCTTTGAGATTTAGGACTTCAGGCCGGCCGCCGTTCAGCGCGACAATGTTGCAGCCAAATGTACTCTGTAAGGGCGAGAAGCGATAAAGCTGATTACGCACAACGTCAGCCATAGCTTCTCGCTTGAGCTCGATGACAACGCGCATGCCTTGGCGATCGCTCTCATCTCGAATGTCGGAGATGCCCTCGATCTTCTTATCGCGCACAAGCTCCGCGATCTTCTCGACCATCGAAGCCTTGTTCACCTGATAGGGAATCTCGGTAACGATCAGAGCTTCGCGATCCTTGCGGACTTCTTCGACGTGAACGCGGCCGCGCATAATCACCGACCCGCGTCCTTTATGATAGGCGGAGCGGATGCCTTGACGACCGAGGATGAGTCCGCCTGTCGGAAAATCCGGACCCGGAACAATGTCGATCAACTGGTCGATTTCAATGGCGGGATTGTCGAGATACTCGATACAGGCATCGCAGACCTCAACGAGATTGTGCGGCGGAATGTTTGTGGCCATGCCGACCGCAATACCGCCAGCGCCGTTGACGAGTAGGTTTGGGAACTTGGCCGGCAGAACCACTGGCTCCTGCTCGCGACCATCGTAGTTCGGCTGAAAGTCGACCGTGTCGTTCTCGAGGTCGTCCAGTAATGCCATTGCGGGCTTTGCAAGGCGCACTTCAGTGTACCGTTCAGCCGCCGGAGGATCGCCGTCGATGGAGCCAAAATTTCCCTGTCCATCCAGAAGGGGTAACCGCATGGAAAAGTCCTGCGCCAACCTGACCAGCGCGTCGTAAATCGCCTGGTTGCCGTGCGGATGATACTTACCCATCGTATCGCCAGTGACGCGCGCGGATTTGTTGTAGGGCCGATCCGGCGTGTAGTTGTTTTCGCGCATCGAATAGAGAATGCGCCTGTGCACGGGTTTGAGACCATCACGCGCATCGGGAAGCGCCCGCGACACAATCACGCTCATGGCGTAGTCGAGATAGGAGCGCTTCATCTCATCGATGAGCGAAATTGGTCTAATGTCGGAGGACGGCTCCTCGACGCCTTCGTCTTCTTCGTCAGCCAAGGACGGAAATGCCTTCTAAAGTCTATTGATGAACGCGCGTCCGAGCGCGCCAAAGCATCGGCAGCGCCGGGTCTTGGAATGCGTTCGCAGAGCTGAATCTATAGCTGATTTCGGCGCATTCCCGCAACATCTTAGCCTGCCATGTTGGCGTTATTTTACTCAGATATTACAGGGTCTTGAATGATAGTTCTGTGGATGGAAACGGCATCGAATCCAACGACAGGTCCAAAGACCGATTTTGTACGTAAGACACAGTGATTCTTATGTGCTGAGCTTGTCAGTTTTGCGTGCCAGCAAGCTGTGAAAGTCAGACCAAGGCGAACGGCACTATCCCTTTTCAGCGTTGCAGCGACGCCCACGGCTGCCGTCCAGATACGTCCATGCCGGCCACTCTTAGCTGTGGTAAGGAGCGTATTCT
>NZ_JBZMXT010000061.1:0-12598 GCF_058506495.1 Methyloceanibacter sp.
CAGCGCTCTACGTCGAAGCCGTGTACCAGCCGCCTTATTGGGTTCACGCACTTGCGTGGGGGGCAGCTGCACTCATCTTGCCACTTCTGCTGCTCCGTAGTTTCAAGGGCGTTTTAATTGCGCTCCAGTACCGGAACAAGGCCGAAGAAGGCAAAGTGATCGTGGACGGCTGAGTGAAGCCATGACGACACCCGCCCTTATTCGGCTAACAGTGGCAGCAGTCATTGGCTTTGCTTTTCTGATTGCGCTCGGCAGCTGGCAGCTTCAGCGTCTCGAATGGAAAGAGCGCATTATTGATCGAATCGAGACGCGTACGGAGCGCAGCCCTGTTTCGCTCGAACGTGCCATCGAGCTCTCGAAGCGGTGGGGTGATCCTAACTATCTTCGCGTCGAGGCTAAGGGTCGGTTCCACAATGATCGAGAGCGCCACTACTACACAATCTCGCAAGACGGCCGGCCTGGTTGGCGCGTCATCGCGCCGCTCGAGACGGCTTCCGGCCGCATCATCCTCGTCGATCGCGGCTACGTGCCCGAAGACCGCAAAGATCCCAGCACCAGGGTTTCGGGGCAATTCCAGGACGTCGTGACGGTGACGGGGCTCTTGCGGACTAGCGAAGAGCCCAATCTCTTTTCTCCCGCCAACAATGAAGAGGCAAACCAGTGGTTCACTCGGGACCTCAGCACGATGGCCGGATCCATGTTTCCAAGCGGAACAGTGGAAGTGCTCCCCTTCTTCCTCGAGGCGGATGCGAGCGAAGTTCCCGGCGGATGGCCCAAAGGCGGGCAGACACGTCTGGAGTTACCCAATAAGCACCTTCAGTACGCTGTCACGTGGTTCTTGCTGGCGGCCTGTCTGCTGGCGGTCTACGTCGCCTATGTCTGGAGCGTAATGTCCGGAAGGCGGACTTAACCCTACTGCTCGGCCATATTGCGGGTCTGCGCTTCGGCGGCTAGGGTCTGGCGCAAAAGTCTCAAAATTCCGGTGAGAGGCAGATTTTGAAGTTCATTTCAACGCGCGGGTCCGCCCCAGCGCTCTCGTTTGAGGGTGCCCTTCTCGCTGCTCTTGCCGAAGATGGTGGCCTGTTCATGCCCGAGACCTGGCCTCGCCTGTCGCCAGACGAGATAGCCGCCCTGGCAGGCCTCGACTACGCCGACGCAGTTTACCGCGTGATGTCCCCTTTTCTGGAGGGCGACCCCTGCCTGAACGATCTCGGTGAGGTTCTTGCGGAAGCCTATGACAGCTTCCATCATCCCGCCACGACACCCATTGTGCAGATTGGTCCCAACAGCTTTGTGTTGGAGCTATTCCACGGGCCGACGCTGGCGTTCAAGGACCTCGCGATGCAAGTCGTGGCACGGTTCATGAACCGTGCGCTCAAGCGGCGAGGGGAGCGGGCAACGGTGGTTGGCGCCACTTCGGGCGATACGGGTGCTGCGGCGGTCGAGGCCTTTCGCGGTCTTGAGTCCATTGACGTTTTCATTCTTCACCCCAAAGGCCGCGTAAGCGATGTGCAGCGCCGCCAGATGACGACAGCGACCGAGGCCAATATTCACAACATCGCAGTGGAGGGGACCTTCGACGATTGCCAAGCGATCGTAAAAGCGATGTTCGGCGATCGGGAGCTGAGCGCGAAGCTTGGGCTGACCGGGATCAACTCTATCAACTTCGCCCGCATACTCGCCCAGATCGGCTACTATTTCACGTCCGCAGTTGCGCTCGGGGCACCCCATCGGCCGGTAGCCTTCTCAGTGCCAACAGGAAATTTCGGTGATATTTTCGCGGGTTACGCCGCCCGCGCGATGGGCTTGCCGGTCCAGCGCCTCGTTATCGCCACGAACCTCAATGACAGTCTTCCTCGCGCATTGGCCTCGGGAACTTTCGAGCCGCAAAGTGTCATAGCGACCTCGAGCCCCAGCATGGACATCCAGCTTGCTAGCAATTTCGAGCGCCTACTGTTCGAGCTTGCCGGACGGGATGCGTCCCGCGTTCGGAGCTTGATGGGGGACCTGCGCACCCAAGGGTCATTCGCGCTGAGCCAGGGCGAGTTCGGGCAGCTGTGCGACCTTTTCAGCGCCCATTCTGCCGGAGAAGATGTGACGCAGATGACAATTCGGGGGGTCTTTGAAGAGACCGGCATTGTGGTTGATCCACACACAGCCGTCGGCATCGCCGCCGCCCAACAAGAGCCTGGGCTCGGCGTCACCCCCATAATTATTTTAGCAACGGCCCATGCGGCCAAGTTCCCGGACGCTGTGCACCGCGCCATCGGCGTTCCACCGACGCAGCCCGAACGCCTCGCCGTAAGGCTTGGTAGCGAGGAGCGTTGCACGACGCTACCAGCCGACCTGGCGACGGTCTCTAGCTTCGTTGTCGACCATGTGCAGGCTTCGGCGCCACTGACGGGAGCCGAAGCGTGAGTGTCACTAAGTCCACGCTGAGCAACGGTCTCACAGTCGTCACTCACGCTATGCCTGAAGTCGAAACTGTATCGCTCGGCATTTGGGTCGGGGCCGGGAGCCGTTCCGAACAACTGTCGGAACACGGCGTAGCCCATTTCCTCGAGCACATGGCGTTTAAGGGCACAAGGCGACGCTCAGCACGCGAAATTGTTGAGGAAATAGAAGCTGTTGGCGGCGACTTGAATGCGGCGACGTCTGTCGATTCGACAGGTTACTATGCGCGCGTGCTGCAAAAGGATCTGCCCCTAGCCTTGGATATCCTGAGCGACATCATCTTGGAGCCTCGCTTTGATGGCGGAGAGCTTGCGCGTGAACGCGACGTTATTCTTCAGGAGATTGCGGCGAGTTCGGACTCTCCTGACGACGTTGCCTACGACTTTTTATCAGAGGCGGCGTTCCCCGATCAGCCAGTGGGTCGCCCGATACTCGGCACGGCGGACAGCGTATGCGGTTTTGAACGGGATCATCTGCGCTCGTATCTAAGCACCCATTATCATGCACCGAACATGGTCCTCGCGGCCGCAGGCGCGGTGGACCACGGCACATTTGTGATGGAGGCCGAGCGCCGACTGCCAAGTTTGTCCTCCGATGGCACGCCAGTCCCTCAGAAGGCAGTTTATGGCGGCGGGCGCCGTCAGTCGAACAAGCCCTTTGAGCAAACGCATCTGATGATTGGCCTGGAGGCCCCCGCCTACCATCAGCCGGACTATTTCACCTCTCAGATCCTCTCCGGTGCGCTTGGCGGGGGCATGTCATCGCGGCTCTTCCAGGAAGTACGAGAGCGTCGAGGGCTCTGCTACTCAGTATACTCTTTCGCAACAGGGCTTACGGATAGCGGTATGTTCGTCGTTCATGCGGCGGGTGCCTCCGAGAAGGCGCACGAGCTCTTCTCCGTTATTCGGGACGAATTGGACCGGGCGGCCGACGCCGGCTTTTGCGAGGCTGAACTCGGGCGCGTGAAAGCGCAAATGAAGATGGGGCTCTTGGCCGCCCTTGAGAGTTCCAGCGCACGGGCTGAGCAACTGGCGCGCCACACACTGTTCCGTGGTCGTGTCCTGCCTACAGCGGAACTCGTCGAGCGGATCGAGGCGGTCGATGCAGCCGATCTTCAGACCTTGTTGCAGAAAATTCTCGGAACGCCCCTGAGTCTTGCGACTGTGGGCCCCGTTGCTAATCTTGGACGATTCGAGGCTGTGGCGGACAGGTTTACGATCCCTGCCAGCAGAGCCGCGTAACGAGGGTGCTGACGAATGGCCTTGCTGCGAGCCGCCACCCCAGGGGACTTTGGTCCCGTAATTGAGACCGACCGCGTGCTCTTGCGTGCGCCACAAATGTCGGACTACTCAGCTTGGGCCGAACTGCGCGCCGCGAGCCAAGATTTTCTTGTCCCTTGGGAACCTCTCTGGGCACCCGACGAACTTTCCAGAGCTTCTTTCCGCCGCCGTATCCGCCACTATATGCGCGATATGCGGGAGGACGTGGGTTACGCGTTGTTTGTCTACGATACCCGCTCTACGTCTCTCGTCGGTGGAATCACGTTGTGCAACGTCCGGCGCGGCGTGACGCAGTCTTGCACACTTGGCTATTGGGTAGGGGCCGCACACGCGCGGCAGGGCTTTATGACCGCGGCAGTTCGCGCGGTTGTCCCATTTGTCTTTGATTCGCTGGAGCTTCATCGACTTGAAGCGGCATGCTTGCCGGAAAACACAGCTTCGATGCGGCTCCTGGAACGGGTAGGGTTCAAGCGGGAGGGGCTCGCGCGCCGGTATTTGCGCATCAACGGCGACTGGCGCGATCATGTGCTCTACGCGCTTTTGGAAACAGATTCGCGCGGTTAGAGGAACGGGAGGGTAAGTGTGGCGACGAATGGCTCGGTGAGCGCCCAGTGCGCCGTGCCAACGGACCCTGTGAAGCGGTGGTGGTGCCGACACGGGGCCCTTTCGTTCGCCTATGGTTTGTTGATCGCGTTGTCGCTGATGCTTCCGGGGCTGTCCGGCGTTGCTTCTGCCATCGAGGCTATCGCGGTGGACCCCGCAGCGCCCAAAATGGAGATCACCACGAAAGGGGAGCTCTACGAGGGTCGCGGAGATAGACTCCAGATCGAAACCGCGCCTGGCCCTGACGGTTATATCGGCCGAATGGCCGTTCAGGCCTCGACACCCGGCACAGATCCAAGCTGGCTTGTCTTTGCTCTTTCGAACCCGACAGATGAGAGGATCGTTCGCTGGCTCGTGGCCCCGCGGTACACGCTTGCGAATTCGGGTGTATTCCGGCCAGAACTCGATGCGCCCCGAATTACGGCGGTTACACCCTCGCTCGGTTTTCGGCCAGAGCCGCTCAAAAGCGATAGAGCCGACATGTTCCGGCTGACTTTGGAGCCGGGCCAGACGGTGACCTACGCATCGGAGCTAGCATCTTCAAAGGTTCCGCAGCTTACGCTTTGGACGCCCAAATATTATCAGGCCAAGCAGCAAGACAGCATGCTGTTCAAAGGTGTGCTGCTTGGCATAACAGGGCTACTAGCGATTTTCCTAACGGCGATCTTCGCTGCAAACCACCGTGCAATCTTTCCGGCCACCGCGCTCGTTGCATGGGCTGCTTTGGTCTATTTCTGCGTAGACTTCGGGTTTTGGAATAAGTTGTTCGCCGTCGGTCCAGACCGGACGGCGACCTACCGAGCTGCTGCGGAAGCCGGCCTTGCGGCGAGCCTAGCGCTGTTCCTTTACACATTCTTGCGGATTGGCTTGTGGCACGTATGGATTCGCAGCGTGTTCCTGGTGTGGATCGCAGCGCAGTTCCTACTCGTCGGGATTGCGATCGTCGATCCTCAAACCGCCGCAGGACTCGCACGCTCTTCGACAATCATCATCGCTGCCGTAGGCACGGTCTTGATCGCTTATTTCGCTCTTCGTGGTCAGGACCGCGCGCTGTCGTTGATCCCAAGCTGGATGCTCTTGATCGTCTGGTTGTTGGGCGCATCGATGATCGTCACCGGGAAGCTCTCGGGCGAGGTCGTCGGATCGAGCCTCGTCGCAGGGCTCGTGCTCATTCTCGTCTTACTGGGGTTCACTGTTACCCAATTTGCGTTCCATACGGCCGGGTCAGCGCTGAGCCTTGGTCCACCCAGTCTCGTACAGATGAAGTCGCTGGCTGTAGATGGCTCCGGCACGCATGTCTTCCAATGGCATGCGGGGCGAGATCTGATCACCGTGGGTCATGAGGTCGAAACGGAGCTAGGTTTGGAGCCAGGGGCGCTCAATGTCTCTGTCAGCGAGTTCTTAAAGCATATGCATGCTTCGGACCGTGAGCGATTTCGGCTGCTGATGCAGTCTTTGCAAGAAAAGAAGGGCGGAGATCTTCAGACAGATTTCCGTCTGCGCCGACATGACGGAACATATCTTTGGTATGAGCTAAACGCTCAGGCAGCACACAACGAGAATGTACGTCTTCTCCGCTGCGTTGGACTCTTGCGTGACGTGACAAATCTGAAGCGCTCCCACGAGCGTCTCATGCATGACGCTGTGCATGACAGCCTCACAGGTCTTCCCAATCGTCAACTCCTTATGGATAGATTGCACGGCGCCATAACGCGGGCGGCGGAGGGGCAAGCGAACCGTCCGACGGTCCTCTTTATCGACATCGATCGTTTCAAGAACGTCAACAGGAGCTTGGGTCTTGTGATCGGTGACTCGATGCTCTTGACGCTAGGGCGTCGGTTGTCTCGCCATCTCAATCCGCAGGATACAATCGCCCGTATCGGCGGAGACCAGTTTGCGATTCTGTTGGTATCGGATAGTGACCCCCATCACGTTGCGACTTTGGCGGAACGTGTGCGCCGGGCGCTCCGTACACCGATGAAGATTAGCACTAAGGAGATCATTCTCACGGCGTCGATCGGTATCGTAGTGCACGACGGCTTGCAGACCAACGCTGAAGAGATGTTGCGTGACGGCGAGTTGGCAATGCTTCGAGCCAAGCGCCAAGGCGCGGACCGGATCGAGATCTTTAACCCGGCGATGCGGACGGAGGAGGAAAATCGTCTTCCTCTCGAGAGCGAGCTTCGTACAGCTCTGCAACGCCAGCAGATTTCGGTGCTCTATCAGCCGATTACTCGACTCGCTTCAAACCAGCTGGCTGGATTCGAGGCCCTCATGCTGTGGGATCATCCGACGCGAGGCCGGCTGACCGCTGAAGACTTTATGCCGCTCGCGGAGGAATCGGGCCTGATTGTTGAGTTAGGCAGTTACGTTCTTAGTCAGGCACTTGACGAGGCAGCAACGTGGCATCGCGTTCTGCCGCGCGACCGCGACCCGCTCTTCGTTAGCGTGAACGTTTCGAGTCGGCAGCTGTTCCGGCAAGATATGGTGCAGGAGATCAGATTGCTCCTTGCACGGGAACAAGTAGCTCGCGGCACGCTCAAACTCGAAGTAACAGAATCTCTAGCAATGGAGAATCCAGAACAGGCGGTCGAAATTCTTACCTGGCTTAAGTCATACGGGGCGAGCCTGGCACTGGATGATTTCGGAACAGGCTACAGCTCACTCAGCTACTTGCATCGGTTCCCGTTCGATATCATCAAAGTCGACAAGTCGCTTGTGCAAGACAATATGATCGACGACCAGGCTCCACTGATCCTGCGCTCCATCGTGACGCTGGCTCACGAACTCGGCAAGGAAGTAGTAGCCGAAGGAGTGGAGACGCAGAGCGATGCAAACTATCTTCGCTCGATTGGCTGCGAGTTCGGACAAGGCTTCTACTATGGCGAGCCAATGTCGGCCCGGGATGTTGGGGCGCTCCTCAACGCGTTGGCAAACCATCGCAAACGTAGGGAACGCGAGCGGGCGCAAGCCGATCAAACACAGCCGGGGCTCGATGTGGAAGTGCAAAGCCGGAGCGACATGCCGAACTTGCCGGGGCCGACCACAGCGCAGGCCTAGTGTATTCGCCAATTTGTGAAAATCAGTGGATGACGCGACTAGGCGTGACCGGAGTCGCTTACCAGATGGCTGGGATCAACGCCAAGGCTATCGAGAGCCCGATTGTACTTTCGGTCAACCGCCTGGTCGAAGACCAGTTCCGGGTTTGCGGGACAGTTCAGCCAGCCATTGGACTGGATCTCGTCCTCCAGCTGACCAGGCGCCCACCCGGCGTAGCCCAAAGCAAGCAGCGCCTTATCGGGGCCGCTGCCTTTTGCGATGTCTCGCAGTATGTCGATTGTGGCCGTCAAGCATACGCTGTCATTAATGGGCAGCGTGCTCTCGGCTTTGAAATAGTCAGCGCTGTGGAGAACAAATCCGCGACCTGTCTCCACGGGTCCTCCCAAATGCACGTCCATCGCATTTAAAGCGGAAGGCAGCGAGATACGTTCTTGGTTGGGAACGATCTTCAGTTGCTCCAAGAGTTCCGTGAAGCTGATATTGGGCGCTCTTTGATTGATAATGATTCCCATCGCGCCCTCTGATGAGTGCGCGCAAACGTAGATGACCGATCTGGAGAAGCGAGGGTCTTCCATGGACGGCATTGCAATCAATAGCTGACCGTCTAGATAGCTTTCGTCGTTGGAATGCGGGTCTGAATCCATGCGATCATGCTACAGCAGTTACCGTTTCAGGGAAGGGGGAAGAGCAAATAAGGCAAGTTGACGAATTGTCATGTCTCTGCTCACAAAACAGTGACTCTCAAATAGCTTAGTCGCGCTCGCCTGAGACGACATGAGCAATTAAGTTCACCCACAATGTTGAACTTTATGATGAGAAGAGGGCTAATGAAGCCCTTCAGTCTCGCTGTCCTCGTTGCTAGCCTTGTGTTGTGCTCAGCCCTTGGTAGTCCTGTCCATGCAGCCTCGCCGGGCCAGTCCCCCTGGTCGAGCCAGATCAACTCCAAGGTTCGTCTCGTAAGCGGCACCATCGAAGAGCAAGGTGAGGCGGCCCGTTATGCTGGCGTGCAGCTTCGCATGGAGGACGGGTGGAAGACCTATTGGCGGAATCCAGGGGACTCCGGCGTGCCGCCGACTTTCGATTGGTCGGGTTCCAAGAACCTCAAGAGCGTCGATGTCTTCTATCCGGTTCCCCATCGCTTCTCTGATGCGAACGGAACGGCAATTGGGTATGACAACGAAGTTGTGTTCCCCATCCGGGTCACGCCTAAGCAGGCGGACAAGCCTATTCAGCTGTCGTTGACCTTCGACTACGGCCTTTGCAAGGATCTATGCATCCCCAACTCGGTAGATCTAACAGCGGTTATTCCGGCCGAACTCGGAAGAGGCGATGCCCGGCTAATCGAACAGGCCAGCGCGCTTGTCCCCCATCCAGAGAGTGCGACGTCGCTACCGCGACTTGGGGCGTTAACGGCTAACTTCGAGGGGGCGGAGCCAACTCTTGAGGTCGAAGCGCTTTTTGAGCCTGGTGCCACCAACACCGATTTGTTTGTGACAAGCGCTGACGTTTTGGTGCCCGTCCCGAAGGCGCTCGGACCGCTCAAGGATGGCCGACAGCGGTTTTCAGTCGTTTTCCCGACGAAAGATGAGGCGAACGCTATCAAGGGTAAGCCTCTCACCTTCACACTTGTTTCCGATCAGGGCGCAAGTGAGACGACTCTGTCGCAGCGATAGCCGCCTTGGCTCACCGCGCAATGCTAGGTGCTGCTGCAGCGCCAGCAGCGGCGCCGGCGCCAGCGCCAATGGGCCCCGCGATTGCCGCTCCGAAGACGCCGCCAATGGCCGCCCCGCTCACGCGTTTTTCACCAGTCGTACAACCGGCCAGCGCAAGGCTGACGATTGCAGTTGCCGCGATGCGAATTCTCGTCATTGGGCTATCTACTCGTCGTGTTTCTATGGCCGCAGTATTTAACGCAAGGTCAGCCCATGCTGTTCCACCAGTCGATTGGCGCTTCGGAGGCGAAGCGGTATGCTGGTTGGCAGTCGCAGTGCCGCTGGTATCAAACAAACGAGGAGACGACCCGTATGACTATCGCCGAAGGAGATGTGCTCCCAGATGCAACATTCCGCCTCATGGGGCCTGATGGGATCGACACTCTGAGCACTAAGGATGTGTTTGGTGGCAAGAAGGTCGTCTTGTTCGCCGTGCCAGGCGCGTTCACCCCTACCTGCCACCTCAAGCATCTGCCCGGCTTTATCGACGCTGCCGGTACATTCAAGGGCAAGGGCGTAGACGAGATCGTTTGTGTGGCAGTAAACGATCCGTTCGTGCTTGACGCCTGGGCCCAAGCAACGGGGGCGGCCGACAAAGTCAAAGTGATATCCGACGGCAACGGCGAGTTCACAAAGAAGATTGGTATGGATTTTGACGGAAGTGGTGTTGGGCTCGGCACGCGGTCAAAGCGTTATGCGATGATCGTGGAGGACGGGGTGGTAACGCTCTTGAAGACCGAAGAGGACCCGGGCGAGGCCGGCGTTTCCACCGCTGAGTCCATTCTCTCCTCGCTTTAGGGCAGCCTAATTTCGCCCTAAAAAGGGCGCCATGCCTTCACGCGCGAGTTCGTCGGCCCGCTCGTTCTCGTCGTGGCCGGCATGGCCCTTGACCCAATGCCAGTTGACGTTATGCATGGCTTCCGCTTGGTCGAGCCGTTGCCACAGCTCTTTGTTTTTGACTGGCTTCTTATCTGTCGTGCGCCAACCGTTGCGCTTCCATCCATTCATCCAACCCGTAATGCCCCCTCGCAGGTAATTCGAGTCGGTGTAGAGCTCAACGTCCGAAGGCCCTTTCAGAGCCTCTAGCGCTTCGATTGCTGCGGTTAGTTCCATACGGTTGTTGGTCGTGTGGGCCTCACCACCCTTGAGTTCCTTGCGGTGCGGCCCCGACTCCAATATCGCACCCCAGCCGCCCGGGCCTGGATTGCCCGAACAAGCGCCATCGGTGTGAATAAGTACTTTTGGTCGGGGCGTCATCGTACTTGTCCTCAGTCCGAATCAAGCCCATACGCGCGATAGGATTGCACGCTTTGGTGAAATCGTAGCTTCCGCAAGTACTCGCGCGGGTCTTTCGTCTTTACGAGTGCATTTTCGTCTGTGTTCAACAGATCGTATGTGCGGGTCAGGAGGAAGCGCAGTGCAGCGCCGCGCGCGAGCACGGGCAGTGCGGTGAGTTCATTCTCGTTGAGAGGTCGCGTCTGTCCATAGGCCTGTAGCAACGCGCGCGCTTTAGTGATGTTGAAAGAGGCGTCTGGCTCGAAACACCAGGCATTGAGGCAGACGGCCACGTCATACGCCATCATGTCATTGCAAGCGAAATAGAAGTCGATAAGACCGGAGAGTTTGTCTCCGAGAAAGAACACGTTGTCGGGAAACAGATCCGCGTGGATAACGCTGGCCGGCAGGTCGTTGTTCCATTGAGTAGCGAGGAAATCGAGCTCATCGGCGACAACGCCCCGGAGGCCGGGGATTACACTATCGGCAGCTGCCCGTACATCGTCGAAGAGTGATCTCCAGCCGGAGAGCGAGAGATCGTTTTCGCGTCGCATGGGAAAATCGAGCCCGGCCAAATGGAAATTGGCCAGCGCTTTGCCGAGTTCGCCACAGTGCACGATGTCTGGGCGCCGTATCCAAACCCCTTCCAGAAAGCTGATCAGCACGGCGGGCCGCCCTGCGAGTTCCCGCAGAATGCGTCCTTCGCGATCACGCACCGGCAGCGGACACGTGATGCCGCGTGCTGCCAGATGCTCCATCAACGACAAGAAGTACGGCAGGTCCTCTTCGTTCACCCGCTTTTCGTAGAGCGTCAGGATGTAAGGATTTGCATCCGTGTGGACGAGATAGTTGGTGTTCTCGACACCCTCGGCTATGCCCTTGAACGATGTAAGGTAGCCAATATCGTAGCTCGCGATGAAGGCCTCAAGCTCTTGATCGCCAACGTCCGTGTAGACAGCCATCTATGCCGCCGTCGAGTCTCTCAAGGGTCGAGGCAACTTGAAAGAGATAGTTTCCTCGGCGGTCGTCACGGTCTCCAGGTGAAGCTCGAAGCGTTCTGCGAAAGCATCGAGAATGCCGTTGACCAAAACTTCGGGGGCTGATGCTCCGGCCGTTACACCCATACTGCGGATGTTCTCGAAGTCGCTCCAGTCAATGTCGCCACCCTCTTCCAAAAGCATGGCGCGCGAACAACCCGCGCGCTCGGCGACCTCGACGAGACGCATGGAGTTCGAGCTGTTCGGTGAGCCGACGACAATGACACGGTCGCAGTGCGGCGCGATCTTTTTCACCGCTTCCTGCCGGTTCGTTGTTGCGTAACAAATGTCGTCCTTGCGCGGGACGACGATGTCGGGGAAGCGCTTTTGCAGCGCCGCCATGATCTCGCGTGTGTCGTCAACAGACAAAGTCGTCTGGGTAATGACGGCAAGCTTCGAGGGATCTTTCGGTACGAACGTGTTCGCATCCTCGCCCGTCTCGATCAGACGGATTGCCCCTGGCGGCAACTGTCCGGTCGTGCCGACGACCTCCGGGTGACCGGCGTGACCGATCAACAAGATCTCATACCCGCGATCGAACAGCCGCTCTGCTTCGATATGCACCTTGGAGACGAGTGGGCACGTTGCGTCCAGTACAAACATGCGGCGGTTGCGTGCGTCGTCGGGAACGGATTTTGGCACGCCGTGCGCCGAAAAAACGATTGGCGCGTCGGTGTCCGGGATCTCGTCCAATTCCTCAACGAAGACGGCGCCTTTCGCCTCGAGGGATTCCACGACATAGCGATTGTGGACGATGGCGTGTCGCACATAAACAGGCGCGCCGTACTTCTCAAGCGCCAGCTCCACAATCTGGATTGCTCGGTCGACGCCAGCGCAAAAGCCGCGCGGTGACGCAAGGTAAACGGTAAGCTTTGGCCGTTCGGTACGTGTTTGTGTTTTGGGTGCCGTTCCGGTCATCCACGCTCCAGATCTGCTCTGTTTCGACCCCACGGCCCCAATTCAGCCCAAAACTGCGCCGAGCGTGCCTACATTAGGCGGGTTTTCCCGCTTCGGCTGCCTGACACAACTCTTGTGAGGACTGACATCGACCGATAATTTCGGCACAAATGGCGGCCCGGGGAGCGCGTTGGTCGTTCGTAACCAAAGGACACGCGCATATCAGGCTTGGACGCCCGACATGTCAAGCGAAGGACAGGGAGAGTTGGGACGCAAGGAC
>NZ_JBZMXT010000062.1:0-12590 GCF_058506495.1 Methyloceanibacter sp.
AGACGATAATGAACGGGGAGTCGCTGTGATGTTCGTTATGCTTGTGAGGCCGCGTAACGACAGTCTTGGGATAGCACCGCGAGCCAAGCCTCATCCGGGTTGATAAAGTCGAAACCAGCAAGGAGCGTAGGCCGTGAACGAGAGCGACGCACGTTTTGAGTTCCGCTGCTGGGCCCGCAATTTCGGATTGGTCGATACGCGCTTGCGCCGAATTTCGGCTTGTCACGGCATTAGGGAAAGCGAAGAAATCTACATAGCGACCGCCGCAAAGGACGATACCAATATCAAGATCCGTGACGGATTCCTGGACATCAAAGAACTCATCGAAACGCGCGGCGATCTTGAGCGTTGGCGGCCGAGAGTGCAGTACAAGCTACCCGTGACGAAGGAGATGCTGGAAGGCGACGTGCTTCCCGGCCTAGGTATCGCCCCGTCGCCACTGAGGTGCAGTACCTACGCTCTAGACCAGCTCCTCGAGGAGGTCGTTCTGCCGGCACCAAAGATGGCAGTCGCCTCCGTTTTCAAGCGCCGCTTCGCTTTCACTGTCAATGGTTGCATGACCGAGCTAGACGAGGTCTGGATCAATGGGGCCAGCCTGCATTCCGTCACCATCGAATCTATGGACCCGTCCGCAGTCTTGGAGGCTAGAAACAGGCTACGCCTGGATAACTTGGAGAATGTCAGCTACCCGCAGGCCATCAAGAGAGTGATGGGCATGGTACCGCTGCGGACGCCTTACTAGGAGCTAGAAACGCCCCAAGGGTGATAATCGTGAAGCCCGCCACTGCCAAGAAGGTCACCGCAAAAACTAGACCAACCCATTTCTACTTCTCTGCCATGACATCTCCGCCTTTTAGGGGAAGACGCTAGCAGCGTCGCCTCATCCAAATGAGTAATTCATGGCCCGGCATGGCTATGTGCAACACGCTTATTTTCAGGCCGTCTTTGCCTTCAACAGCCGAAAGTAGTGATCAGCATGCTGTAGATAATACTCAGATTCGACTTCATCTCCGGAGGCCGCCGCATCACGGGCCAGCGCCAGATAGCGATCGAAATTAGCCTTAGGATGCGCAGAACTGTCGGGACGCGTGCGTTTGACCTCTGAGCGATGCCCCTTCGAGTGGCCAGGAGATCGTGGTGTTCCTATCCTCGGCCGGACAGGTCCTTTTTTGGGCTGGCGCAACTTCTGTGATGCCATTTTCTCTAGCTTCCCTCTCATGGTGTTGTGCAAGGATTGAGTATTTTGCGGGCTGCGATCGCAGCGCTCGAGGCCGAAGCACCTGGATCAGCCACGGCGCCATGTCGAGGAGGATCTGCATTTGCGGCAAATGCGCTCCCCTGCCCATTCGCTAGGAAACTGTGTTCCGCACATCAGGCATTTTCTGATCTTGGCTTCGTACTTGCGCCCGGTGTCGGGCCGCGCATCCTCGTCGCGAGACTCTGTTTGAGTCGTTTTGAAATCAAGCATTGTGATTTGGCCCGCCGTTCATTGGCGGCACGGCTTAGCTGGTTTCTGAAAGCGGATAAGCGGCGGTGGGTCCCGCTTTGCTGACCGGGGCCGACGGCTGGCTCATCCTGACGCGGTAAACGCCCACATGGCATGGGCAGCGCCCGCGTGATCGATGCTGAGTTTCTAGAGATTGTCTCGGAAAACAACGCGGTCGTTCAGCACCGCACCCGGGCAGTTTCGGGTGTTGACTTGCTTATAAGTGGGGATCTGGACCATTTATTTCAAGCAGAGTCGTGAAACCGGGAGAAACTGGTTAGCCTTGTGCTGCCGGCACGGCCAACTAGTCAGGTGTCAGACTGCACTCAGCACGCCAGCGATGGACGGGTTCTGCTATAGTCTCCAGTGCTATTATTGAACTCAGAGAGGCTGGGATGAAACTTGCGTTATGGAGCTCGGTAATCTTGCTCGCAGCCACAACCGGCCTTCGGGCCGATCCAGGGATGGGTGATCCTCAAGAGGGGTTTGAATACGCCAAACAGGTTTGCGCTAATTGTCATGCGATCGTTCCCAATGGAACCTCTCCGGTCCGTGGGGCTCCAACATTTGATGAAATCGCCAAGCAGTCGGGCAGGTCGGCAGCAACCATCATTGACCGGACGGAGGCCACACATCCGACAATGCCTAACATTCCAATGGGGCGGGAGGAACTCAATGACCTGGCGGCCTACATCTTGAGTTCAGACGAAAAAGAACCGTCCAACAGTCCGTAGCGTCAAAGATCTATCCTCAGCGAGCTAACGCCTTGTCTCCATGCAATGCATTTAGGCCTAGCGGAACTAGGCGTGGTGCAGGAGGCCCTCGACCTCATCTCGAGTCGGAAGCGACGGTTGGGCCCCACTGCGCTGGGCCGCTGCGGCACCAGCAGCGCAGGCAAAACGCAAAGCTTTGGCGTGCGACTGTCCCTCAACGAGCGCCAGAGTCAACGCGGCGGTAAATGCATCCCCGGCGCCGGTAGTATCGATTGCCTTCACCGCTGGTGATTGGGACCGCGCTACTTCCACACCATTGCGAAACAACGCAGCACCTGATGCGCCGAATGTCTTCGCTACCAAGCCCTCTCGCGACGCTAAACGATCACCGTACCAGGCCGCTTCTGACTCGTTGACGACGATCAAGTTAGAATCTCGCAGCACAGACTCGTCGATCTCAGAGGCTGTACCTAAGGTGACGCATTTGAAGCCTTCGAAGCTGGTGACGGCCCGTGCCACAGCGTCCCCCGGTGCCAAGGTCTCACCAATAAAGGCGTCAACTGCTGGGAGTTGAAAGCGCCTAGACGCACGGCGCAGGTTCGCCCCAGGCGCCACGACGATTTGGTTCTCTCCGCTCGTGGCAACCGCGATCAGGGCAACGCCGGTCGCCGCATCAGGGACGGCGTTCACACCGGAGATGTCAACGCCGTCCTCGCGCAACAGGGCGAGAGCGGCATCTGCTTCTGCATCCCTACCCACGCACCCCATCAGCGCCACTTTGGCGCCGAGGCGGCGCGCGGCCAACGCCTGATTGGCTCCGCTGCCGCCGGGACATCGCATCAACATAGCGTTTGTTACTTTCGCACCGGGCGTCGGCAGCCGCGAAGCGTTCGCGACAATGTCGAGATTTATCGAGCCGACAACAACGATGGATGCCATAGCTCAGCTTTCGAAGCAGGTCACAACACGCTGTCCTTAATGTCTGACAGCATCGCCGAAAGGCCGATGACAACGCAACTGTCCAATCTCAGAGCCTTGGGGTTAAAGCAGACATCGTCTAAGGCCCCCTTCAGCCTAGCATGTGGCGGATGCCTCGCGGCGCACCAACCTAATTTTAGCTGCGCTGGAACGTTCTCACCCAGATTGCTAAGCGGGTCGGCATGAGGGCCGCTTCTGACCCAAAGCGGACATAGGAGCCCGCAATAAGAAGCTCTGACGTCTAAGGAAGGCAAACGCCGGGGCTTGTCTTTATCTCCCACGCTCGGCCTGCGTGGGGGAAGCCCAGAGGAGCTTCCCATCACCTCACGACGTTTCCCGGCACCTTGGCAAGTTGAGCAGATTTCGGGCGGTCACAAGGTGGTCGATGCCACCTGCCGCACCGTGGCCCATGTCTACGGATGGCGAACGGTGGGCAAACGAAGTAGGATTTACCGTCAAGTCACCACCAAGAGCTTGGAGACCAGAGGTTATCGTATGTACTTCAATATTGGAGATACCGTTATTTTGAAGTCAGGCGGTCCCGTAATGACTGTCACTGCTATCGACAACGAGGGATTGGTGGTCTGGTGCACCTGGTTCGATGGCAATGACGAGAAGCAGGAATCATTCCCGGCCGACGCTCTAGAAGCTTACTCTGACTAAGGCTCGACCCTACCGCAAACCATTGACGTGAGTCAGAGCCTGAGCCCGTATACCTTGCTAAGTGTTGCTTGCTTCACAAGGGAGGAACGCTATGAAGCAATCATTCGTCCTCATTGCAGGCGTTGTCGCTCTCTTCTTAGTGTTGTTTGCCCCAAAAACCGCCTCGGCTGGCGGCGTCCGCGTGTATGTCGGACCCGGGCCTGGCTATGGCTATGTCTACCCGCGATACAGGCGAGGCTACGTTCCGCATTACAGCGATTACCGTCCACGTGGTTACTATGTTTACCGAGTGCCACGACGATACCTGAGACGTCGCGCCCGCCGCTACTGGTATTAGGTGCTGAACAGTTAGCGGCTTCTTCTTGTCTAATGCGTAAGACTAACGTGCCACGACTAGTCGGGAAAATTGCCAAGGCTGATCCAAGTCAAGGGTCCATGTCCGCTTTTGGCACTTAGCCGACCTCAAGGCCGAGGCTGAGGATATCTGCTTAATGGTTGAAAGCGGACGTGCCCACGTCGATGCGTAAGGGCCGCTCTGACCTGATGCAGACAGGGGGGTAGGCGGGCCAATGCCGCTCTGTGGTATTGGCCACGGCTTACTTTGCCAGCATCCAAATACCCAGAACAATGAGGACGACGCCACCAGCAAGCCTGCTGAACGCTGCGTAGCGCGAGTCGATCACCCTCTGCGCGGCGAAAGCCGCTAGGCCGAAAATGATCAGATCATCCAACATGAAAAACAGAACATAGAGCGCTATGTAACTGTAGTAGCCTAACGTCGTCACGTCGCTTAGCGCGAGCACATGCGTGTAGATCGCCGGCAGCGCCGCCGAACAGACAAACTCGATGGCGTTCACTGCGAATGCAAGGCCGACCACCAAGAACAGGCTCCCAATCCCCAGGGGAGCATCAACGACATCACGTATCCGCGCCATTGTCCGTTGGCGCTGTTCTATGTCGCCCACTTCGCATTCGACCACGCCACGTGTCCACGCGAGCTCATAAAGCTGACTGATACCGAAGCCAATGGCGATAAGTGCTACCAGTTCTGTTAGGGGCCGCACGTAACCGACGACGAGGAACATGTTGAGCCAGGCTGTCATCAGCAGGAAGTAGAGTATGCCCGACGTGAGGACAAAGGTCCCCACCAGCCACCAAATCTTAGTGCGGTCCTTCAGCGACGCAATAAGAGAGATGAGATAAACAAGAACCCACATTGCGCAGGGGTTGAAGCCATCTGCGAGGCCCATAACAACCGTCAAACCGAGCAATGAGTAGTCTGCCGGATTGATCACCCCAAAAACTGGAAGGTCAATCTTGAGAGGAATACCGGTTTCTACATCGCCCTCGGCTTGAACAAGCGCCATAAGGGCTTCTCCGGTCGTTTCGGGCTGGTCGAAGCCCAAGATGAACCGATCGCCTAACACGAATAGCGGGACGCGGAGCGCGCCGTCTGTGGCATCAAGCGCAGTCGCAACTTCGCGGTAGAGATTCCAGCCCGCCTGCGTTGAGACATCATGGACAGCAAAGTCCAACGCCGGCTGCGTTCGTAGGAAAACCTGTGCCTCGTGACAGTGGCGACAGTCGGGGTGAACGAACACATGGAGACGACCATCATCGCGCCAACCTGCTGAGTCATTTGGTGCAGGCGCTGCGACCGGCCACAGCTGCAGCAGAACAAATACGACCACCAACAGAGCCGCAAGCAAAACCCGCGCATGGGCGGGCGCAGCGGCTTCGGAGATCGTTGACCGCAAAGTTCGCTGGTTCTTCTCCATCAGCGCTTAACTGGAGTTCGCGGGCGCAAGCTACAAGATGCCGGGACTGGACCGAGCTTATGCGGCGGCTCGCCCATAAATAATGACCTCAATCAAGTCATTCGGCCAGGTGTGTTGAAGCGTCGTTCGCTTGAGAATGGGACGCGAGCCCGCGCGCATGTCCTGTTCTCGACCTCAACCGAGCTCCGTGTCGCGACTGAGCAGGCTAGCCTTCGAGTACGGCTAGGCGCCCATTGCGGATCGACAAACCTTGTCGCTCAAGCTAGCCGCGATTGTCGTTATCCGCACTATCGATGTTGTTACTCTGCTCGTCGCTCAGTTCGAGCGCAAATTCATCGCGTGGAATTGGGTTTAGCGCTTCTATATGCCTTTCAGTCTGCACGAGCAAATTGCCGGCCTCGTTGCCCGATGAATCCTGCTTATCTGGGATTCGAACTGGTCCAAACAGCCAGACCCTGAGCTATTCTCAGCAGCTCTCCCAGGCTGTACCTTTCCGGCTTTCGTAAGCTAGGCTTAGCTACGCAATCTCCCTAAGGTTTGGTGTACTCGCGCCGACACTTTCTTTTTGCCGAACTCCATTGATCCGCGTCAAAGCGACAACACGGCCCTTGGCGGCCTAATTGCGAAGCCGAGCTGGGCGTTGCTGCTCCCTCCACAATGGCCGTCAACGCCTGTGCTCTCGGCGGGCTCGGTCCTGCTTGGGTACTGAGTAAGCAGGCCGGGCCCTTTTACCTTCGTGTCTGCGGCGTCTTTGCCGCGCTCCACAGAGAAGGCTAACCACATGAGCGGATGGATTAGTCGCGGCATCCTTGCGTCAGTCATCTGGATAGCCGGAGCTTGGTACTGGGCCGACAGCCAAGTCGCGGAAATCGAGGCCGAAATACAGGCTGAGAGTTATCAGGATTGCTCCCAATACAGTGAACCCCACCTGGTTGACAATTGCGAGAAGCGGAATGAACTAACACGCGCCATGGCTACGTCAGGGGACTATGCAGGAGAACTATCGGATCTGCGCTTCACGCTCTTTGCGCTCGCGTTGTTACCGCTATTTGCCGTTTGGCTTGGCGGATTTGCTGTTGTCTGGATCAGAGGTGGGCTCAAGAAGGATGAGGCGCAATGAGTGGAGCGCCGAAGTGCTGCTCGGCTCGGTTGAGTGTGCAGGCTGGGCCTACGAATGCGCGGCACCCGGAGGGTGGCTTTTCTGCATGGCAGAAGGCCGTTGGCTTGACTACTGAGGCCAAAAAAGGGGACTGGGCAAGATCTTCGGCTACGCGGCTGCTGACTGATGGATCGGCGTATGTCTGCTGCTGAAAAAAGGGCAAGACCTGAATGCCGAGGCCGAGCATGTCGGCTTTCTGACCAAAAGCGGACGTCGCTGTCGCCGCAGCAGGAAGACCTACCGCTAGGTAACTATGACCGGGGCACGACCCGCACGCCCGGTGCGATGCTGTCGCTTGGATAGACGATGACCTGTTCCCCCGGCTGCAGCCCCGCACTGAGCGCGGCCAAGCCGCCCGAGCGGCGCTGGACCTCGACGGAGCGAAGCGCAGCGCGGCCGTCACTGATCACGTACGTGTGCCAAGCCGTGCCCTGCCTGAACAGGGCGCCCGACGGCACGATCAGCGTGTCGTTGATCGTAAGGACCTCTATGCGAGCGTCGATCTGATAGGCATCGCCGAGATCCAACCATTCTTTGTGCGGGGAGACGATATCGATGATGACGTTCGCCCGCTGCTCCTCGACGCCGAGCGTGGAGATCTTGGTGAAGGCACCGGGCTCCACCACGCGCACGCGGCCCTCAAGAGGCTTCGGGCCGCCCCAATGTTCGATCACGACGCGATCGCCTTTGTCGATCTCGACCGCCTCGGTGCTGAGCACGTCGACGACGATCTCCAGATCGCAGCAGTCGCCAATCTCGACCAGTGGCGTTCCTGGCTTGACGATCGTTGCGCTCTCCTGCAGCACGCGAATGATCTCGCCGGCGACCGGAGCGGTCACCTCGAAGGACTCAGGCGGCGTGGCACCACTCCGGTCGTAGAGGGCAAGGAGCGCCTTGGCCTGCTCAACCGCGTGCTGAGCCGCTTCAAACTGAAACTTCGCGGCACTGCGCTCGCGGTCCGCTACGTGATGAGCAAGCTCGGACTGTTCAACTGCCTTCACCGTCGAGACACCCCGTTTCAGGAGCTCGCGAACGCGTTCCAGGTCACGGTCTGCCTGCTCCAGCACGGCGTTTGCGCGGTCGACGGCGGACTTGGCGCGATCGAGCGCCGCCTCGGCAGCACCGAGCCGCTCCTCAGCTTCCCGGCGCGCGCGCGGATCAAGGAACGGTGCGGGCGACGGCAGAATAGATGCGATCACATCACCGGCCTTCACATGATCGCCCGCGTCGAGCTCCACGCGAGTCGTACGTCCGGCAAGGGGCGATGCGACCATATAGCGTTCGCGCACCCGCGTCTTACCGTCTTCGTCCACCGTGGCGACAAAGGTGCCACGCGTAACGGTCGCGGTCTCGACCGGGATCGGAGCCGGCCAGAACGACCAGATCACAACACCGACGATACCGGCAACAATCAGCGCGTTCACAATGCGGCTTGGAGAAAGACCTACCATCACTCCCTCGTCTTCAATACGGCAACGAGATCGAGCGCGTAGACCTGCCGCCGCAAAGCATAGGTACTCACGAGCCCCGTCATAACAACGATTAGGGCGGCCCAGGCTAGGGTACGCGGCTCGATCACAGCGGGAACCAGGAAGCTCTCATTGGAGTGGAAATGCGCGATCAGGTCCACAATGTAATGAGACAATACCGATCCAATGGGAATGCCAATGGCGATTACGATCATGAACTCGGTGAACAGGAGGCGGGATACGTCCTCTCGGGTGAATCCAAGAACACGCAGGCTAGCAAGCTCGCGCGCCCGCTCCTGATAGCGGATGCGGGCGCTGTTGTAGACAACGCCGACGGCGATGATAACCGCGAATCCTGTCAGGATGGCGCCGCTCACCAGCACGAGACCCGCGATCTTGTCGAAGAACATGGCGATCGAATACGCCTTCATGCTTGCCGATTCGATGACAGGCAGCGACTTGAACCGCTCGGAGACGGGTCCTATGGCGGACGGTTCGATGTAGAGCGCCGCTGCTGAAACCACGTCGCCTTCGCCGGTGAGGTTGTTCAGGGCGCCGATCTCCATATAAGACGACATGCCGAGCATCTCTTTGACGATGGACGTTACCGGGACATCGACTTTGCGGCGTTCACCTTCCATCACCTCAACCGTGATTTCATCGCCCAAGGCGACGCCGAGGCGCTGAGCGAGGCGTTCGGACAGCGTGATGCCGTCCGGCGCTGGCTCGATCGGACGCAGATCAAGATCGCGCGGCACCCGTAACTTGCCGCCCTCCTGCAAGCCAATGATTGCGGTGAGATAAGTCCGCTGCCCGGCGCGTAAGCGCACAGGCACGTAACGCTGCCCCTCCACCTTCATGATCCCACGTTCGCGTTTCAGATCGCGGATGATGTCGGCGTCGACCGGCTGCGGAAAAGTCACGACCGCATTGCCACGTTCGATCAGATTGAACTGGACGTCCATCATGTGGTGAACGGAATCACGCCAGAAGAGCCCGAGCACTACCATCGGCACGGCAAAGGCGATGCCTAACGTGGTGAGAGCGGTTTGCAGTGGTCGGCCACCGATATGACGGAGAATCATCTTGGCGCGCGGAGACCCATTGGGCGCTAAAAAGTCGAGCACTCCGCGCCGGAAACTGATCGGTGCCTCCGGCCGCATTGCCACGGCCGGCTTTAACGCGACGACGCTGCGCATCGCCGTGAAGATGCCGAGCGATGCCGCGGTGAGGCTGATAGCAATGCCGACGACCACTGACCAGCCGGTGATCTCAAAGCTGAGTGCCGGAAAGCGAAAGAAGGTTCGATAACTCAAGATCATGGCATGACCGAACAAATATCCGCCCACTAGGCCGAGAACCGAGCCAATGGTGACGATGACGATGACCAGCTTGAAATAGTGCAGACCCAACGGCAGCGTCGGGTAGCCGAGTGCCTTCAAAGTCGCGATTTGCTCGCGCTGCGCCAACACAAGACGGCTGAGCGCGATGTTCAAGAGGAAGGCTGCAACCCCGAAGAATATGAACGGCACTGTGATTGACATGGCCTTTTGCTGGTTGAGCTCATCTTCCACGAAGCGGTGCGAGGGCTGATCGTGCCGCTCGATGGCACCAACCGAGCCGTAGGGCTCCAGCAGTCGATCGAGGTCCTCGATCACGCGAGACGCGTCGGCGCCGGGTGCGAGCCGGATAACCGCATCGTTGAACGCACCCTCCATGTCGAACGCGCCTTCCGCCCCTTCGCGGTCAATCCAGGCCACGGCAAAAAATCTGTCGTCGGGAATGTGGAGGCCCGGCCGCAAGGTCTGGACATACTCAGGTGAGAGCCCGATGCCGGTAATGCGGAATTCCTCTAGGCGTCCGTTGAGAATGGCGCGCAAGGTGCTGCCGAGCTCGACATTGTTCGCCTCAGCGAACGCTTCCCCGATGGCAACCTCGTCCGTGGAGCCCGGGGTCGGCGCCGAACCCTTGCGAAGATGGAGTCGCGACAGCGCACCGTGCTTATCGCTGAGCGAGATCATGCGTGCGGAGACCGGGAGTCGCGAGCCGGGCCAATCGACGATCACCTCCTTAACGATACGCGGCTCGATCGTGGCCACGCCCGGGATTGCCTCAAGCTGCGCCACGATGGACAGCGGCGCGCGCTTCACGGTGACGAAGATGTGGGGAAAGCGTGACTTGTCATAGAAGCGGTTCTGCGCTGCTTCCAGCGAGTAGAAGGTGGAGATCGCCGCGACGAACACCGCGATGCCTGCGCCCACCACGAGGGCGATGGTCAGCACTTGCCCCCGCATGGAGATTAGCTCGCGGGCGAGCTTGGTATCGAGCGGGCTCACCAGCGGATCTCCTCGGCCGTAAGGCGGTGGGAGTTACGCGCGATGCGCGCGATGCTCCCACCGGCTAAGTGCAGGACGCGATCCGCCATGGCGGCGATCGCGCTGTTATGGGTGATGACAACCGTCGTCGTGCCGAGCTCGGCATTGGCACGCGCGATGGCCGACAGAACGAGGCGTCCCGTGTCGTAATCAAGTGCGCCGGTCGGCTCATCGCAGAGGAGAACGTCAGGCGCTTTGACGATGGCGCGAGCCACTGCGACCCGCTGCTGCTCACCGCCCGACAGCTGCGAAGGGAAGTGATCCAGTCGGTCGGAAAGGCCGACAAGATCTAGCGCCTCGCGCGGGTCGAGAGGGTTATTGGCGATCTCGCTGACGAGTACAACATTCTCCAGTGCGGTGAGGCTGGGGATCAGATTGAAGAACTGGAAGACGAAGCCAACATGTTCGCGCCGGTATTGCGTTAGCTGCGCCTCGTCGGAGGCCACGAGATCATGATCGCGCCAATTGGCCTTACCGGTGGTCGGAGAATCGAGACCGCCGAGGATGTTGAGCAATGTTGACTTGCCAGACCCCGACGGTCCGAGTAGCACGATGAACTCGCCCCCGTAGATGTCGAGATCGACATGGTGCAGCGCACGCACCTCAAGCTCGCCCACGATGTATACCTTCGACAAGCCGCGGGCAGTGAAGACGGTCTCGGCGGTGCTATGGTTCGGCGTGGCTTTCAAGCGTTAAGGATAGCCCCTCCGCCGGTCGTCCGTCAGTCTTATGTGGCGGCTTAAGTTTTGATTCTGAACGAAGCGTAATCTGGGGCCTTGATCCGGCTCAAGGCAAAGACAGATGGACGTGAGCACCACTGCGCGGTGATGCTCTGGCAATGAGGTCACAGTTGCCAAGGGCCATTGATGCGTGATGCAGCGGAGCGGGGTCAATGCGGATAGCGATGGTGAGTTTTGCGATGTTGCTGGGCAGTCCGTCGGCAGCAGCCGCAGCAGTCGAGTGGCATTGCACGTACACCAAAGTCTGCTTTGGTGAGGAGCAACGCTGCGAGGAGGTTAAAAACTTCGAGCTCCGGTTCACAACTGACACCATCGAGCGAGAGACCGTAACATTTGGCAACATGGGGATGTCCGATGTTCTCACGTGGCCGGGAAGTCACGGTGTAACGTTTACTGAGCACTTAGAGACCGGCGCCATCCAGACGACGACTATCTCAAAAACTGGCCAGAGCGTTCATAGTCGCCACACGCTCATGCTTGGAGACCTGGTGCCATCTCAATACTACGGCACCTGCCGACCCCGCACACTCGCATAGGGCCGGACCAAAAGTGATCGATATGAAGGCTTTCTACGCGGCGCTATTGGAGGCGCTGCAGGACTTCAGACGCTATTGATTGCGGCCAGGCAATCAATGGTCGTCAGACTCTTGCGTAGCAACCCAAATCCATACGCATAGCGCAGCCCAAGCCACAGCAGACAGTGCGGCTGCGTACGCTGGAGCGGATATACTGCTCAAGCCGTAGAAGATCCCAAAACCTCCAAGGAGGAACAATGCAATCACGCTGAAACCGGTCATAGCAACTTTCATAAGTTGACTGCGGCGAACAGGACTGTAACGCGGGCGCGACTTAAAGAATTGACGTAGATCACGATGAAAGTTCTTAGCCCTACTTTGCTTCTTATCATCCGCTTGGGCACGAGAAACTGCTGCATCTTTTGCCACGGGCCAGTGGCTTCGGGTCTAGTTGCAGTAACAGGTATTGGCTAGCAGAAGTGAGCTCAGATACGCTGCATGTCCGCTTCTGGCACTTAGCAGCCGTCAATGACGAAGCCGCGGATGTTTGCTTAGGGGTGCAAAGCGGTTGTCGCCATAGCGCTTTCCAATGTCAGCTCATGACCCAAAGCGAACCGTTGATGGCCGATTTTTACTGATGAGGCAATCACGACCAGTCGCTTCATTAACGAGCAGAGCTTTACTGCCTGTCGCGCATAGCCTTTGACATCGCTT
>NZ_JBZMXT010000063.1:0-12441 GCF_058506495.1 Methyloceanibacter sp.
GAATTACGAAGGAGGAATGCAAGAAAAAAGTCTAGCCAGACCAAGTCCAATCCACACGGCAAAGGGACACAGACTAAATAGAAGTCCCGCCGTTTAACCCTAGGGGGGTTACAAATATGGGCAATAACTTAGACGCACTGACAACCGTCTTTACCGAGTTTTATTACTGGGTGACGGTTGTCTTTATGTTTCTCATACACGTAGGGTTCTGTATGTATGAAGTCGGTGCAAGCCGCCGACGCAATCATCTACATACGTTGATGAAGAACACGATGCTCATCCCGTTGGTGACTATCACGTTTTTCTTCTTTGGCTGGTGGATTTATTGGGCGTTCCCGAATGGACCGTTCATCACCGGCGGACTTGAGACCGAGGCTGCGGCCGCGAATCTCCCGACATCTCCGACAATGGCAACCGATTTATCAGATCGCATTACCGGCGTTTTCTGGGCGGCGTTCCTCTTGTTCTCATGGACGGCTGCTTCGATCGTGTCAGGCTCGGTCATTGAGCGTATCCGTTCAGGCGCGTTCTGGATCATCGCGGTCATGATTGGTTCGGTAACGTGGATCATCGACGCCGCCTGGGGCTGGAGCGCCAACGGCTGGATGGTCAAGCTGCTCGGCTATCACGATGCCTACGCATCTGGTGTGATTCATGCCATCGCAGGCGGTACGGCGCTTGGCGTTCTGGTCGTGCTTGGGCCCCGGCTCGGGCGCTTCCGGGCTGACGGTACGGCGCGAGCCTTCGTTCCGCATAATCCCTGGCTGGTGACGGTGGGTCTGTTCCTCATCTACACGGGCTTCTGGGGCTTCTACGCGGCCTGCAACGTGCCGATCATTTCGCCGGAGGGTATCGGTGGTCTGATCACTGGTGAGACATGGACGGCGACAACGATCTATCTGACGCCGACAACGCTTGGTGCGATTACCTTCAACTTCCTGATGTCACTGTCAGGTGGCTTGTTGGTGGCCTACATCATCTCAAAGGGCGATCCCTTCTGGACCTACTCGGGTGGCCTTGCGGGCATCATCACAGCCTCGGCTGGTAACGATCTGTACCACCCGATCCAGGCAATGTTCATCGCCGGTATCGGCACGTTCATTGCTTACAAGATGCACTACTGGGTCGAGCGGACATTCAAGATCGATGATGCTGTGGGTGCGGTAGCCGTTCATGGGTATGCGGGCTTTGCCGGTCTCGTGATCGCAGGCTTCATGCTTTGGGGTTACCCATCTTCGCCCTACGAAGGCTATGCAGCGATCAACCCGCTCGGTAACACGATCGGCGCGGTCATCATGTTCTTTGTGCTCGGCTTTATTCCTGCTTGGATCGTTTCGAAGATCCTGAACGGGATGGGGCTCCTTCGGATCCCGCGCGAAGTCGAGCTCATGGGTCTAGACTTCAAGACCCTGGCTGACGAAGAGGCTGCACGGGAAGATGTGCGCAACGCTGAAAAGGCGCTCGTTTAATGGCGACGTCAGAACACAGAAAGGAGAACTGCAATGCCTACCACTTGGGCAGTCGATCTTGCCAATATTGGACCCATCTATCCTTGGCAAGGTAGTGAGCTGATACTTGTGATAGCTGGTGTCGCGTTCTGGATCCTTTGGCACATCATCCAGCTCCGCGACGAGAGAGAAGAGTTCGAAAGTGATGTAGCCGAGTACGGTAGCAAAGAGTCCATCAAGAAGGCACTAGACGACCACTCTCTCTAGGCGTTCCGCCTACAGATCAAATATAGATGGGCGCTCTCAACCGAGGGCGCCCATTTCTGTTTTCGGGGGATAGCTGACGGCAATGCCTGGTCCTTGCGTGTCGCGCTCGCTGCTCAGAAATTCATTTCGGCCGACTTCCAATCGGGCTTGAATGCGAGCACCTGCATTCCGTCAGATAATGTTGGGTTGAAGACGCGGTTGTGCCAGATCGCAGCGGCGTGGTTTGCATTACCGTTTTTCACGGGTTTGACTTTGCAAGCCAGCCTGAATCGGTGCCGGCCTTGCGAGAAGTCGAGTACGCACTCACCTGCGTCGATCAGAGCGGCGGCTAGTGGCGCATCGGGTGGCAACACTGCGAGCAGCCGATCGCTAAACTGCTTTGCGTTCTGATAATACTCTGACTGGAGGAAGCGTAGCGCCTTCTGGTACGTCTCCCGCGGGTCTGCCGACTTCTGAACCTGGAAGCGAAAAAAAGCGGTGCTCTCCTCAGGGGCTTTTGGCGCTAGCAGCACTGTGAGCGCGCGTATCCGTTCCTCGCCGGTGTCGCTGAGCACCCGCGGGCACATGCCCATCGACGGCCGGCCGCCTTGATCGCGCATCGCCGCTTTCCGCAACTCGCACTGCCATTCTAGAAAGCGGTCTTTCGGCTTTCGCGGTCCAGTCTTACTCACGACACTGTACTACCTTGCGATTGTGGGTCCGGAGTCCCCGTCAGCCAGAGCTTACCTTGTTTGAACTACTTCTTCAGTCCCGCCAAAGAAGTACGGCCTTGTGAATAAGCCCGATCGCCGGACGCCCTTAACGGGCCGCTAACCATACGAAGTTTTGCGACCCCCATTAGTTAAGAGACTTTTAGGGACGAGCTCTATCTTTCGGATAACGACGCTGGTTTTTCGCACGCGATTTTACACGAAGCCAGCACTCGATCGATTGAGGGAGTGACTTATGCGTACGGGATTCTACCGGGCGTTCGCGGTCTTCGCAGCCCTTGGCATGTGTGCCGGCTCCTCCTTGCCGGCCATTGCGCAGGACTACGGACTTTACGACAGCAGCGCGTATTTCGGTACGGATCCGATTCAATCCGATGCAACATTCGAGGGATGGTGGCTGGGCGCTACCATCGGTGGCTCTACCGTAAGCTACAGTACCTCTCCAGGCTCCATCGACTCCGACGGTGTCATCGGCGGTGTGGTTGGCGGCTTCAGTTGGCAGCACGGACCGTTCGTGATTGGCCTCGAGGCCGACTACCTGGGTGCGGACATTGACGGTGGTGGCCAACTAAACAACGGGGCCAACAGGGCGAAGATCGGCTTCGATAACCTTGCGGATCTGCGTATGCGCTTGGGTTATGCGTTCACGAGCAATCTGCTGCTGTTCGGCACCTTCGGCGGGGCTTGGGCCGACGCGGACATCTATTCGAGTGGTCCCGGTGGTGGCTTCCGCGAGACATCCTTCACCGGTTGGGCTTTCGGTGGCGGCGCCGAGTATGCTTTCGAAAAGGACTGGAGCTTGCGCTTTGACTATCAGTTTACGGACTTCGGCGAGGAGTCGGTCAACTTCCAAGGCGGGAACAGGCAGACATTCGATCCGGATTCCAACTCGTTTCGCGGCTCGGTCATCTATCGCTTCTAGAAACCGGCACTGTAATACGGTTGAGGGCGCATAGACGTCTTTGATTGCTGTTCCTGCCGCAGGGCCTTGGATCCAGGTCTTTCGTGAAGCAGATACGGACGTCGAAGAGGTTACCGCGCCGGCACGTCACTACGATCATGTCCGGCCGCATCCATTTGTTGGCGGCCAAGAACTCGCTTTCGACTTTCTCTGGTGACACGAAGCGTTGCGTTTTTGGATCGTCAAGCGTTCGCGGGATTGTCACTTTTTCAAACGCACGCCGCGCTAACGAGAAATAGGCTGCGGGCGATAGGCCAGAGCAGGTGCCGTGTGACCTGTACTCGTGAATGATAATGCCCTTGTCGGGCATAATGTCTGCGACATCTCTGATCACAGCGGAGGGCACCCAGGGGTGTTTGCCCCGGTAGCAGTCCTCGGGCCAACCGACAGCGTATTGGGGCCAAAGCCCATGCAGAATAAAGTAGCTATCGCCATCGACGTCGCATTGCGCGTCGCCCCGCCGGTGGCCCTCGGTCAAGCAATGTGTGGGAGACCAGCTGAGTACGAGTGTGTAGTAGTCGAACGCGCCAGGCTCTGCGCGTTTGAAGGCTTGGGGGCGTCCGCTGTCATAGGCTAGCGAAGGTAAGCCAAGAAGCGTAACGGCCATGAACACAGCCGCGAAGCGGAGAGGGCTAAGCCGCCGCACGGGTTGCACCCAGCGCGGCTAGGATCCGGACCCAACTCCGTGCGCCCTTCTCGAAACTGCTGAGATTGTATTTCTCGTTGGGCGAGTGGATCGCATCGTCCTCGAGCGCAAAGCCAACCAGCAGCGCGTCCATGCCAAGCCGCGTGCGGAAAGCTTCCACTATGGGGATTGATGCCCCGCAGCCGACGATCACGGGAACCTTGCCCCATTCCGACTCCAGCGCTCCAGCCGTTGCACGAAACGCAGGAGCGCTCGTATCGAAGCCGACGGCTGGGGATCCGCCTTCGCCGCGGTAGGTCGCGGTGACGTCGGCCGGAAGGCGATCAGAGATATACGCGTGCAGGCCTTCGATGACTTTGTCGGGCTCCTGGCCCGGAACGAGCCGGAACGAGAACTTTGCAGATGCCTCCGCCGGAATAACCGTCTTGGTTCCCGGTCCCGTATAGCCACCAACAATTCCGTTCACCTCAATGGTGGGCCGACACCAGAGTTGCTCGACGACGCTGTAGTCCGCTTCGCCCGCCGGTGCACTCAAGCCCACTTCGCCAAGGAAACCCTCCCCATCGAAATTCAGTGCACGCCAGGCTTGGCGCTGTTCGGGAGAGGGATCGGATACGCCCTCGTAGAAGCCCGGTATCGTAATGCGCCCGCTCTCGTCGTACAGCCCCGCGATGAGCTCGCCGAGGACACGAATAGGGTTCTGTGCGGGTCCACCATAGATCCCTGAATGCAAGTCACGCGACGGCCCGCTAAGTGTGAGTTCAGAGAAGGCTAAGCCACGCAGGAACGCCGTAATTGCCGGCGTGTCCGCGTCCCATTGACCCGTATCGCAGACAAGCGCGATGTCAGCCTTCAGGGATTTCCCATGGGCCTCAAGAAACGGTTCGAGGCTGGGACTTCCGGATTCTTCTTCGCCTTCGAGCAAGACGGTAACGTCAACGGGAAGCGCGCCTGTCGTATCCATCCAGGCCCGGCACGCTTCGACGAAGGTCATCACCTGGCCTTTGTCATCCGATGCGCCCCGCGCCACGATGATTTTGCCATGAGTAGGATCGTCGACGATTTGCGCATCGAAAGGCGGCGCGTTCCAAGCGTCCAGCGGATCCGGCGGTTGAACGTCATAGTGACCATAAAAGAGTACGTGCGGGCGTGGCTCATCACCTTTGCCGGTGCTCCAACGAGCAACCACCATCGGCTTGCCATCGGTTGGCTCAACGCTGACTTCGAAGTCGATGCCGCGAAGCGTCTCAGCACACCAGGTAGCCGCTTCGAGACAAGCATCGTGATAGGCCGGGTCAGTCGAAATACTGGGAATGGCTAGGAATTCGGTAAGTCGGGTGAGCGCTCCCGCTCGGCCGCGTGCAAGCGTGTCTAAGACGTCTTCCGGAGAATTTTCGACCCCAGGACCGGCCGCACTCTTCTCGCGCACTGTCATGAGCTCGTATGCCTCAGCTCAATAAGCCAACAAAAACCCGCCGGCGACCTCAGCGTCCGATGACGCCACAGTCGCGGCGGGTCAAAAGACTCAGCCGCTAGGTGTTATTCTCCGAGCTGTACATTGATAGCCTGAGGCCCCTTGCCCCGACGATCAGGCTCGGTCTCAAATGAGACGCGCGCGCCTTCGTCTAGCGCTGGCAAGCCAGAACGCTGCAGGGACGAGATGTGCAAGAAAACATCCTTCCCCCCGTCGTCAGGCGTAATAAAGCCGAAGCCGCGTGTGTGATTAAAGAATTTGACCGTCCCGGTCTGACGCATGGGAAGCTCCTTTCCCCCTCCATTAAGGCCCGCGTACGCGCGGAAAAGCGGGCTAGTCTAGGAAACGGGAAAAGAAACCACGTAACTTCGCGAGAAGCATGCGCAGCCAGCCTCAACCCTGGTTCGCAGTCTGCCCAATAAAGCGCCTCACTCTAGTTGCGTACGTTAGTCATGTGCAAGACCCGAATAGGGTGATCGGCAATACAGATGAAGCGTTTAGTTGGGGTACGGTGACCGGTCCGGCGGCCCGTTAAGTTCATAGCCACCGGGTCCGTAGTCGAAGCCAGGCGATTCTTCTAGCGAGTTCTCGGGCATCTCGGGCACGCCCCAGACGTCGCTCAACGTCCAAGATGTGCCGCCAATGCGTGGACCCCGGTGAGGCCGCTTGAAAAGACCACCGGAGCGTTCGGTGCGAACGCCATCTTGAGCGCTTGCCGGCTCAATCGACAGGCCTACGGGGACTACCGCGATCAGGGCAGCAAGAGGGAGCGTTCTGACGAGCGCCGCGAGAGTTAGCATTGGGGTAGCCTCCGATCGGACCGAGCCCTGCTGGCCCGCGTCTCGAGTCCTGACAGTAGTTGGTTTCGGCTGCACTTGCACTCACGATCGTAGGCCAAGTGCCCGATAAACCACTCAGGCTAGAACTATGAAGGGTTTCAGGCCCGTTTGCTATGACATCTGAGCAACTGTCGGAGATCTTCTGCGCCCTGTCGCATGAAATTCTGAGCGATTCGACTCCCAAACTTAAGCAGTCGGTGGGCGTTTAATTTAGCCGAGTTACGCTGACCTTCGCGGTTCCAGAGCTGATCATACCGAGTTTAGCCGCAGCAGCTTTAGAAACATCGATAATCCTTCCGCGAGTAAAGGGGCCGCGGTCATTTATCCGAACAGTTACGGAGCGCCCATTTCCAAGATTTTTGACCCGTACCTTGGTCCCGAACGGCAAGGTGGGGTGGGCAGCTGTGAAAGCACTTGGATTCATTTTCTCACCGCTAGCTGTCATTGAGTGCATGGCATACCAGGATGCGTTGCCCACCTGGGCAGCGTTCGCGATGCTGAGCGGCAAAAGGCACACTGCAGCAAGAAATCCAGAGACCAAGAGCGTAGGGCGCAAATTGACCATGCGTTTTCTTTCTCCTTCGACTTTGGGAGGGGAATTGAGCGAACCCGTCGCGCAACGGCGACTTGGAGAAGCTCTTTTGTGCGGTGCGGAAATTTACGGACGAAGGCGGCGGAAAACTGGCAACCGGGCGGTCTTTGAGGGGCGATTTTCGGGTAGCGACGCCATGCTTCTGCCCCGCTGCCGAGAACTCACGTCTCTGAAACGGTCTGGCCGAGAGGGGCCTGCGTCACGCCAATAGGAAGAGCAGATCCATCACTCTCTTGTACGCCTGTCAGGCAAGGGACGGGCGGCAAGTTCTGTCGAACTCTCCTGATAGATTAAGCTCCGCAAACTTGTGCTCAAATCAACGACTTGCGTTGGCTAATCCTTGCCCTTTTTAACCCTTATTGTAACAATCTTATATACAAGCAGATTCCAGAAGGGAAAGCCAAGGACGCGAGAGAAATGGAACAGGAGAAGAGGGGACTTGTCCGGCCCGAAATCCAGTATTCAGTACGAGATGCCAACAGCTTGGAGCCGATGACTGGGGCTCAGGCGGATCACCTCAAGACATTGGCCGAAGAAGTGCATGAGCCTGACGCGTATCAGCAAGGCTTGAGCCGCCGTGAGGCCTCCCAACGCATCGATGCGCTTCGGGAAAAGATAAGAATTTGCGAGCTCCCCCCGCACACCGACTAGCGGCGGCTTGCCAAGTGATATCCTTACGAAGGCGGCGGCCGGCTCGCTTGGCTCGCTGGCCTCTTTGGACCGAACGCCTATTGTCTGGCCACCGTTCGACCTCTTTGTTTGTCACTGGTGTCACAAGCGCCTTTCAATTTGTTCGAACCCATCCTCCATGCTTGACGGATGCCGTTTGACTGGGTTCAGTGGCGCGCATGTCATCACACCCCCCGACTCGCATCTTTAGATTCGCAGCGCTGGCTGGCCTCTGTGCGGCGGCGCTGTTCGGTTCCGTCCCGTCTGCATCCGCACAAAATTGTCCGGGCCCTGCAGGCTTTAATAAGTGGCTGAAAGGCTTCAAACAGGAAGCGATCGCCGAGGGGATTTCACCTGGCACTGTAGCCAGCGCGTTGAATGGGGTTACATACGATCGCCGAGTGGTAGCGAAGGACCGCGCTCAAGGCGTCTTCGCGCAGGACTTTCTGACATTTAAACGGCGCATGGCGAACAACAATCGCCTCGCAGCTGGCAAGGCACGCCTCAGGAAGTACGCCTCCGTATTCAATCAGGTTGAACAGCAATACGGCGTACCCGGCCCGGTCCTCGTCGCCTTCTGGGGTCTTGAGACGGACTATGGCGCCTTCATGGGCAAGATGGACAGTATCCGCGCCCTGGCGACTTTGAGCTACGACTGCCGCCGTCCCGAAAAGTTTCGCCCTCAGCTTATGGATGCACTGCGCGTGCTTGATCGGGGCGACCTGCGCCGCAGCCAGATGATTGGGCCAACCCATGGCGAGGTTGGGCAGTTCCAGTTTCAGCCCAGCACCTACTACAAATTTGCCGTCGACTACGACGGCGATGGACGGCGCGATCTCGTGAAGAGCGTCCCCGACTCACTTGCCTCGGCGGCGAACTACCTCGCCGCCAAAGGCTGGCAGCCGGGGCAACCTTGGCTTGAGGAAGTCATCGTTCCGAAAGACTTGCCTTGGGATCAGGCAGACGTGACCATTCAGCGGCCGCGATTGTTCTGGTCTAAATACGGTGTGAAGTATCGGAACGGTCAACCCATACCCGACGATGCGACGCCGACTGCGCTGCTCCTGCCCATGGGCCGGAATGGCCCGGCGTTTCTGGCTTATCCAAACTTCATCAACATCTATTTGGACTGGAACCACTCACTCGTCTACTCGACGACGGCCGGCTATTTCGCGACGCGTCTAGCGGGAGCGCCACCGTTGCGTGCGGGCAATCCGGTCCCGACGAGCGCCGCGGAGAATAAGCAGATACAGCGGTTGCTCCAACGCCGTGGCTACGATGTCGGGAAGGTGGACGGCGTGATTGGCGCGGCAACCCGCAGGGCGATCCGAGAAACGCAGCTGCAATATGGATTGCCCGCGGATGGGTATCCAAGCCGTGCGCTATTGCGGAAATTGCAGGCTGGCAGATGAGCGCCCGGTCAGCTTGACGTCGCCGGACCTTCAGCTGTACTAGGCACTCTTCCACCAAATTAGGTGATCGACGGAGATCGCCCCGGGTCCTCGCGCGACAAGCAGGAAGAGGAGCGCGAACCAGAGCAGGTGCTCCGGCCATCCGCTCGGATAAACGAAGACCTGTATGATGGCGACCATGCCGATAAAAGAAAGTGCCGTAAGGCGTGTAGCAAGGCCGATCACCAGCAAGACTGCGCCGATGAGCTCTTGGTATGTGGCCAGGTAGGCGGCAATGTCCGGCGGAATGATGGGTACCTTGTATTCCTCCTTGAACAGGAAAAACGTGGTGCTCTTTACCTGAAACGACTCATCCACCTTGGTCATCGCGGAGCGCCAGAACACGGCGGCTACGGCAAACCGCGCCACCAGCGCAACAAGACTGTACGGAATCCGCTGGGCCAAGCGCCGGCCGGCGTCCAGTGTTTCAATGAGTGCGGACATTTCGACCCCCTGCTGCTGTCGTTGTCGTCGCTACCCAAACTAGCCGAGCTTGCCGTCACGTCAGGCTCATATCTCCTCACAACCGCTTGACTGGACCGCGAGGATACACGCGCGAAAAAGCTCGGCTCTAGCGTGGTGGATCTGAAGCTCGTTAGGTCGCTTGCCGCGAGTTCGACAACGAACTCTAAGTCCAAACGACCACACTAGAACTTAGAACTGGCTAGTGTCCCTATCGAATCCGAAGTTCGTACGGAGCGTGCTGCGGAATCATACGAACTTCGGATTCGATAGGGACACTAGAGCCGAGCTTTTCGACACAGATCCGTCTGCTGCTACAGATCCAGGGGATGTATCCGCACGAAGTCGCGCGGACGAGGGATGGCATCGGAGAAGCTTACGAAGACCACAGACTATTTGTAGGGTACGTCAGCGGCTGGAAGTTCCGTGACAACAGCCTGCTGGTGCAGGTGGAAGCAGCCGCCAAGAGCAAGCGTGGCGGTGGCGACCGCAAGTGCGATTATGGTGCGCATGACTAATTCCCTCTACGCGTTGCGTACTCAAATCGGTACGACGCCAATTTCGCTTCATAGGCTTGATAAAGCGTTAAAGAGCGGATCGGATTGAGACAGAGAATCCCCCTTTGTTTCAGGTGCACAAACCAAGGAGTCTCGTGCAAACGTTGGGTCTATAGGTCGATGGGGTTCCCTGAGTTGAAGTGCAAGGAGTTGGGCAGAAGGATCCATGTTCCGTGGGAGCGCTCTCCCAATCCCAAGGAACATGCGGCAGGAGACGATGTGCGCGATCGATCTCTCCGCCCAACACGAAGTCTTAGGGCTGCCAGTTGAGTCTAACCTTGCGTTCAATCAAGCTCGCGGCCCGGAACACCGCCAGTCTTGTTCGAAAGCAACTCTAGCGACGGTTGGTTTTGAACTTTCTTGTGCCGGGCTTGCCGGATCGGGAGCGGGGCTTCGGCTTTCGCAAAGGAACCTCGCGGTTGTGCGGTCCCATCTCGTCAAGACCAGGCTTGTGCGGGCGAGATACATCTACACTCCGCTCCAATTCACTCTGTCGCGCCAGCGGATCGTTAGCGATGGCGAGTTCCATCTGGCGCAAACGCTTGACCTCATCGCGCAGGCGCGCAGCCTCTTCGAACTCTAAGTCGGCCGCTGCGGCACGCATACGTTTTTCCATGTCTTCGATGACGGTTTCGATATTGTGGCCAACAGTGCCTTCGATCGGTGTCTGGCCGTCCTCGGCGAAGCCCGCGCCCGCATCCACCAGCACATGGTCGCGCTCATAGACGCTTTGCAGGATATCGCCGATGTTCTTCTTCACGCTCTCAGGTGTGATTCCGTTGGCCTCGTTCCAGGCAACCTGTTTTTCGCGGCGGCGCGTGGTCTCGGCTATGGCGCGTTCCATTGATCCGGTCATCCCGTCCGCGTAGAGGATTACCTTGCCGTCGACGTTCCGGGCCGCACGGCCGATCGTCTGAACGAGCGATGTCTCTGAGCGCAGGAAGCCCTCTTTGTCTGCGTCGAGAATGGCCACGAGCGCGCATTCGGGAATGTCGAGCCCCTCGCGTAGCAGGTTGATACCAATGAGCACATCGAAGGCACCGAGCCGCAAGTCACGGATAATCTCAATACGCTCGAGCGTTTCGACATCGGAATGCATGTAACGGACGCGAAGACCTTGCTCGTGCATGTACTCTGTAAGGTCCTCGGCCATACGTTTCGTCAGCGTGGTGACGAGTACGCGATAACCGTTGGCGACGACTTTGCGGGTCTCATCGATCAGATCATCTACTTGCGTGGTAGCGGGTCGGATTTCCACCGGCGGATCGACGAGGCCTGTTGGGCGAATGACCTGCTCAGCGAAGACGCCACCGGTCTGGTCGAGCTCCCAGCCGCCGGGCGTCGCCGAGACATAAACGGTCTGAGGACGCATCGCGTCCCACTCCTCGAAGCGCAGGGGACGATTGTCCATGCAAGACGGAAGGCGGAAGCCATACTCGGCGAGCGTCGACTTCCGCTTGTAGTCGCCGCGGAACATCGCGCCGATCTGAGGGACTGTGACGTGACTCTCGTCGACGAAGACGAGCGCATCGTCGGGCAGGTACTCAAAGAGGGTAGGGGGCGGTTCCCCAGGCTTGCGCCCCGTCAGGTAGCGTGAATAGTTCTCGATACCCGCGCAGGACCCCGTGGCCTCGATCATCTCCAGGTCGAACAAGGTTCGTTGTTCCAAGCGTTGCGCTTCCAGAAGCCGACCCGCGCCATTCAGCTCGATGAGACGCTGCTTCAGCTCCTCCTTAATGCCGCGTACCGCCTGCTTCAGCGTAGGTTTCGGCGTCACATAGTGTGAGTTTGCGTAAATCTTGACGATTGCGAACTCGTCGGTCTTGGTGCCAGTCAGCGGGTCGAACTCGACAATTGACTCAATTTCGTCGCCGAACAGGGAAATGCGCCAGGCCCGGTCGTCTAAGTGCGCGGGCCAAACTTCGATTGTGTCACCGCGGACGCGGAAACTGCCCCGGGCGAAATTGACGTCGTTTCGTCGATACTGCAGGGCCACGAGATCGGCCATCAACTGTCGCTGCTCTATGCGGTCGCCACGCTTTAGGCTGAACGTCATCGCCGTATAGGTCTCAACCGAGCCGATACCATAGATGCAGGACACGCTCGCCACGATAACTACATCGTCTCGCTCCATGACGGCGCGCGTCGCTGCGTGGCGCATGCGATCAATCTGTTCGTTGATGGAGGAGTCCTTCTCGATGTAGGTGTCCGTGCGCGGTATGTAGGCTTCGGGCTGGTAGTAGTCGTAGTAGGAGACGAAGTACTCCACCGCGTTGTCTGGGAAGAAAGCTTTGAACTCACCATAGAGCTGTGCTGCGAGCGTCTTATTGGGCGCCAAGATGAGTGCTGGCCGTTGAGTGCGCGA
>NZ_JBZMXT010000064.1:0-11846 GCF_058506495.1 Methyloceanibacter sp.
GATCGCGATCCTTGGCTAGCCACAGCCATGTCAAGTGCTTATATACCAGGAACTTGAGTGGAGAATGAGAATGGCACCGCGTTGGAGCCCCGACAGCTGGCGTTCAAAGCCCATACAGCAGGTTCCGGATTACCCGGACGCCACGGCGCTTGCCGACACCGAGCAGCAGCTCAGTACGTTTCCCCCACTGGTTTTTGCAGGCGAGGCGCGGGAGCTGAAGGGTAAGCTCGCCCGCGTCGCGCAAGGGGAGGCTTTTTTGCTCCAAGGGGGCGACTGCGCGGAGAGCTTCGCGGAGCACGGGCCGGATACGATTCGCGACTTCTTTCGGGTGTTCCTGCAGATGGCGGTCGTACTCACCTATGCGGGCGGCTCCCCAGTCGTGAAACTGGGCCGTATCGCGGGCCAGTTCGCGAAGCCGCGTTCGTCGCCCACCGAAACAGTGAATGGTGTCTCGTTGCCGAGCTATCGCGGCGATATCATCAATGGCATTGAGTTTTCGGAGCAGGATCGCTCCCCCGATCCGCAGCGTATGCAGATGGCTTATCGTCAGGCCGCGGCGACGCTGAATTTGTTACGCGCGTTCTCACAGGGCGGATACGCCAATCTGGAGCACGTGCATCAGTGGAATCTGGGATTCGTTGAGGACAGCCCAGCAGGGCATCGCTACCAAGAGCTGTCCGATCATATCGCCGAGACCCTGAACTTCATGCGGGCGATCGGCCTAACGCCGGAGAACACGCCGCAGCTTCGTTCAACGAATCTTTATACGAGTCACGAGGCCCTGCTGCTGGGTTATGAGCAAGCGCTGACTCGGATCGATTCAACGTCGGGCGATTGGTACGCGACATCCGGGCACTTCTTGTGGGCCGGGGACCGAACGCGGCAGCTCGATCATGCCCATCTCGAGTTCCTCCGCGGGGTGAAGAATCCGATTGGCGTTAAGTGCGGGCCGAGCCTCGACGCTGACGAGTTGCTGAAGCTGATTGATTTGTTGAGCCCACAGAACGAGCCTGGGCGTTTGACGCTGATTTGCCGCTTTGGCGCCGACAAAGTCGGCGACCATTTGCCGGCGATGATTCGTGCGGTTGAACGCGAGGGCAGATCAGTCGTTTGGGCGTGCGATCCGATGCACGGCAACACGATTAAGGCCGGCAGCGGCTACAAAACGCGACCCTTCGATCTCATCCTCAAAGAGGTCGAACGCTTCTTCGACGTGCATCGCGCCGAAGGGACCCATGCTGGTGGCGTTCATGTTGAGATGACAGGTAATAATGTCACCGAATGTGTTGGTGGCGCGAAGGCCGTGACGGAGACCGATCTTTCGGATCGGTATCACACGCATTGCGATCCCCGGCTCAACGCCGATCAGTCTATCGAACTGGCTTTCATTATCGCCGAGCGTTTGCGGCGCGATCGCGACGGCCGTGCCATGCCTGAAGCTTCCGTCGCGGCTGGCGAGTAGTCGGGGTGCGGGGCAGCGAGCCCGGGCTAGTCAGGGTCCGTTTGAGGGCCACGTTCGGCCTCTTTCGTTACATGTGTTTGAGTTGACTCCATGGGCAGTGAAACCAAGGCCTTATTCAAGCTCGCGCTCGCGCAAGCTAATCCCGTCGTTGGCGATCTTGAAGGCAACAGCGAAACCGCATGGCGTTTGCGAGAGCAAGCCGCGGGCACGGCTGCGGACTTGGTTGTCTTCTCCGAACTTTTTCTGACGGGCTATCCGCTCGAGGATCTCGTGCTGAAACCGGCGCTCCAGCGCGCCGCGCGCGATGTTTGCGAGGACCTTGCCCGCAAGACCGGCGACGGCGGCCCCGCCATATTGATGGGCTTGCCGTGGGCGGACGGCGATGACGTCTACAACGCAGTTGCCTTGCTAGAAGGTGGGCGCATCGCGGCGCTGCGCTACAAGTACAATTTGCCGAACTACGGTGTGTTCGACGAAAAACGCGTATTCACGCCCGGGCCGGTTCCAACGCCGATACCTTTTCGAGGTATCCAGCTTGGTTTTCCGATTTGTGAAGACATTTGGGAGCAAGATGTCTGCGCATCGCTTGTCCAGGCGGGGGCCGACATAATGATCGTGCCCAACGGGTCGCCCTATTGGATGGGCAAACAGGCGATCCGCTATGGCGTGGCTGAAGCGCGCGTTGCCGAAACTAATCGGCCACTGGTCTACCTCAACCAGTTCGGCGGCCAAGACGAGCTGGTCTTCGACGGCGCCTCGTTTGTGCTGAACGTGGATGGATCCTGTGCGGCGCAAATGCCCGCTTGGGAGGATGCGCTCGCCACCACCGCGTGGCACCGAGGCGATAGCGGGTGGCGCTGCGCGCAAGGAGAGATCGCGCCCATCGAAGCCGGCGATGCTGCAAACTATCTCGCCTGCGTTACGGGCCTCCGCGACTACATCAATAAGAACGGATTCCCGGGTGTTGTGCTCGGTCTATCGGGCGGCATCGATTCGGCGCTCACAGCGGTCATGGCGGTGGACGCTTTGGGTGCCGAACGTGTTCACTGCGTTATGCTTCCTTATGAGTATACGAGCGGCGAGAGCCTCGACGATGCGGAGCAGATCGCGAAGGCCCTCGGTGTGCGTTATGACACGGTGCCAATTCATGATGGTGTCGAGGGACTCGGCGGGTGCCTCACGGGTGTGTTGGGTGGCGTTCCGGAAGGATTCACGGCTGAGAACCTGCAGTCGCGTACACGCGGCACGCTCCTTATGGCCATCTCGAACAAGCTTGGGCCACTCGTGCTGACGACCGGAAACAAATCAGAAGTGTCTGTAGGATATGCAACTCTCTACGGGGACATGAACGGGGGATTCAATCCTTTGAAGGATCTCTACAAGGGTCAGGTTTATGCGTTGTCGCGCTACCGCAATCAGGAGCGCCCGAAGGGCTGCCTTGGTCCCGCGGACCGGATTATCCCCGAAAACGTCCTAACCAAGGATCCGTCTGCTGAGCTCAAGCCGGATCAGCGGGACATCGACTCGCTACCACCGTATCCCGTGCTGGACGATGTTCTGAACTGCCTCGTGGAACAGGAGCTTTCCGTGCCAGAGATTGTCGCGCGCGGCCATCCTATCGAGACGGTTAAGAAGGTTGAGCGCATGCTGTATCTCGCCGAGTACAAGCGGCGCCAGGCCGCACCTGGAGTGAAGATCACGGAGCGCAATTTCGGCCGCGATAGGCGCTACCCGATTACCAACAAGTTCCGTGAGAACGCTTAGATGACTGTCACAGTACGTTTTGCACCCAGTCCTACGGGGCGGCTGCACGCCGGCAATATCCGCACGGCTATCATCAATGCACTGTTCGCCCGGCGGGCGGACGGTAACTTCATCTTACGCCTCGATGACACGGACAAGGTACGCTCGACGCAAGAATTCGCGCGCGGCATTGAGGAGGACATTTCCTGGCTCGGGCTTAACTGGTCCAACAAGGTCAGGCAGTCAGACCGGCTGGCAGAATACGACGCAGCTGTTGAAAAGCTAAAAGCGATGGGCCGGCTCTACCCGGCCTATGAGACGCCAGAAGAGCTGGAGCTAAAGCGCAAACGTCAGCTCGCGCGTGGAAAGCCGCCCGTCTACGACCGCGCTGCACTGAAGCTCGCCGACGACGAGAAGGCCAAGCTCGAAGGCGAGGGACGGAGACCCCATTGGCGGTTCCTGTTGGAACCCCGCGATGTTGTCTGGGATGACCTCGTACGCGGTCAGCAGCACGTAGATGCGGGCTCATTGTCTGATCCCGTTCTGATCCGCGGTGACGGTACGTTTCTTTATACGTTGCCGAGCGTGGTCGACGATATCGACCTTCGCGTCACCCACGTTATTCGAGGGGAGGACCATGTGGCCAACACTGCGCCGCAGATCCAACTCTTCGAGGCGCTGGGTGCGCCCGCGCCGTCTTTCGGACATCACAATCTTCTTGTGGGTGCCGACGGGCAGGCCTTGTCGAAGCGCGACCAATCGCTGTCAATCCAAGGAATGCGCGCGGACGGACTCGAGCCGCTGGCGGTGGTCAGCTACGCCGCAACGATCGGCACCAGCGACCCAGTGGCGCCGCACGATAGCTTAGATGAACTCGCCGAGGCGTTTGACTTTGGCAAACTGTCGCGTGCGCCGGCGCGCTTCGATCCGCACGAGCTCCGCCTCCTGAATGCCAAGCTGTTGCATGCACGCCCGTTCTCCGCTGTCGCCGGACGGCTGGAGGCACTCGGCGTGGGCGGCGGCGCAGACTTTTGGGAGGCCGTTCGAGGCAATCTCGATGTTATGGACGACGCCGAAAAATGGTGGGCTGTTGTCACCGGACCTACAACGCCGGCCATCGGCGATCCGGCCTTTTGTGCCCTGGCAGCAGACGAGCTGCCGCCCGAGCCGTGGGGCGACGACACGTGGGGTGCCTGGACCGACGCTGTGAAGGCTAAAACCGGTGCGAAGGGAAAGGCGTTGTTCCAGCCTTTGCGGCTAGCCCTGACAGGCCAGCCGCATGGCCCGGAACTGAAGCAGCTATTACCTTTGATCGGCAGGGCGCGGGCCCTCAGCCGACTTCGCGGTGAGGCGGCGTAAAGGTAGCCGCTAATTCGGCGTCGGCGCCGACTTCTTGATGACTGACGACTGCCCCTGCACGGTCGGCTGAGCCTGCTGCTGGGCTTGTGCTGCTGGCGGCGGTGAGGCCTGGAAACCTGGAGGCACAGGAACCTGCAGGACTGGATCTCCGGATTGCGTAGCCTGCGGTGGCGGCGTGATCTGCAGCTCTGACGGTGAGGTCTGGCCAACATCCAGGTTGATCTGCGGAGGCGGTCCGCTCGGTGTGGCCGCTTGAGGCGCGGCCGGCGCCTGGGGCGTTGCCGGAGCGGCGGGCACCTGGGGCGCTGGGGCCGCAGCCGCCTGAGTTGCGCCGGCAGGCGGAATGCCCTGAGCTCTCTTATTGGCCGCCTCGATTTCCATTGGGTTGTACTCGGCCTTTTTGCATGAACATCCCTTCACGAACTCTTTGCGATAGCGGAGTGCCACCGGCAAATCCATATAGGGCGAGCCACTGAGCGAAATCGCTTGTTCGATTTCTTGGCCGGGATTTCGGTAGACATAGAGCTCCGCGGGTGCGGCGCAGCTGTCCTGGCACTTCTTCGCATCCTGCGCGGCGCGGCTGCCATAGGTCGAGTAGTGGATCGGGAAGTAGAAGCCATCGCACAGGCGGACACACACGGTCCGGTACCGGCCATTGGGGTTGATGCTGCGGTAAATCGGAGTCTGGTACTCCTGGCGGGGGCCGCCGAAGAAATCGAAGAAACCGCCACTGGTCTGGGGTGCGCCACTACAGCCATTGCGTTGCATCGCGCGCTGCAGTTCTTGCTGGCGGCGTCGGTTGCCGCCGCCGCTGAGCGATGCGCGCTGTGCCTTAAGGCGCTCCACATGGCGACGCGAGTCTTCGACACGGGCATTCAGCCCAAGGCAGCGAGGCGTCCGCTTCAGTGCCCTTCCGAAGATCATCATGCGCTCGTAGCAACCGGCGTTGTCCATCTCGGACTTCACGGCCCGATGGGCTTGCGAGGCTTGTCCGATTTCCTGGTTGAGGGCGATCAGTTCGGGACTGTTGGCGCCACCGCCGCTGGCCGCATTCAGTTCTTGCTGCAGCTGCATGCAGCGAATTTCCTGATCCGACTGTGCAAAGCCGTCGCCTGTGAAAGTCACGCAGCCGAGCGCCAATGCCGCCAGGCCAGCCATGACCTGGCCACTAATGGGCGCCGGGCGCGCCAAGGCAGGCGCAAAGAAGCGCCCAAAACAGCGATGGACTCTTAAGACGATCAATCCCATCCCCCGGGATTACCCCAACCGAGCTTCAACCCCAACAAAATCCGCGTTCAATGCGGCATCAATAAGATGGTTTGCTTGACGATTTCACGGTTTACCGCCATAAGCGGGGCCAAGATGATGTACCCGCAACCGAACCTTAGCGTTTCTGACTGTATTATTCCGCGCTAGCAAAATAGCTCGCACGGGTCGTCCTCTTTTTACTTCCAAATCTCTCACCGACGAACATCCGGCGGGCCTCAAGCCGAAGGGGCTTGTCAGTGTCGCTTACGATTTACAACACGCTCACCCGCCGAAAAGAGGCGTTCACGCCCCTCGATCCGGCCAATGTGCGTCTCTATGTCTGCGGACCGACCGTTTACGACTACGCACATATCGGCAATGCGCGGCCCGTTATCGTGTTTGACGTTCTGTTCCGCCTCTTGCGGCACGTCTACGGTCCCGACCATGTGACCTATGTCCGCAATATCACGGATGTTGACGACAAAATTAACGCGCGGGCGGCGCGAGACTACCCGGAACTGCCGTTAAACGAGGCGATCCGAAAAGTCACGGAGAAGACCGAGGCGCTGTTCCACGAGGATATGCATGCGCTCGGAGCGCTCGACCCAACAGTGGAGCCTCGCGCCACCGAGCATATCGGTCAAATGAGCACCATGATTGATCGGTTGATCGCCAAGGGCAGCGCTTATGTGGCCGAGGAGCACGTGCTCTTCAGCGTTGCCTCTATGCCCGAGTACGGGAAGCTCTCGGGCCGCTCCCTGGACGAGATGCTGGCGGGCGCGCGTGTCGACGTCGCGCCATTCAAGAAAGATCCCATGGACTTCGTCTTGTGGAAGCCATCGAAGCCCGGCGAGCCGTCCTGGCCGTCGCCCGGCGGCATCGAGACGCCTGGGCGGCCTGGCTGGCACATCGAGTGTTCGGCAATGTCCGCGGCGCATCTCGGCGAGGTGTTCGATATTCATGGCGGTGGCATCGACCTCGTCTTTCCGCACCATGAGAACGAGATCGCTCAGTCCTGTTGCGCACATAGTACCGGCAGGATGGCGCAGGTCTGGATGCATAATGGCTTCTTGCAGGTCGAAGGCGAGAAGATGTCGAAGAGCCTTGGCAACTTCGTCACCGTGCATGAACTGCTGACGGGCTGGAACGGCTATGCCTGGCCGGGGGAAGCGCTACGTTTCAATATGTTGCGCACCCATTATCGCCAGCCGCTCGACTGGACTCTCGTGAGTCTCGACGAAGCCCATAAGACCTTGTGGGATTGGTATGGCGATGCGGAAAGTCATGAGCCGAGGACTGAGATCCCGACTGCAATCGTCGAAGCGCTGTCGGATGATCTGAATACGCCGAAAGTCATCGCGGAACTGCACAGGCTCCATGGCGCGAAGCAGTTCGCCGAATTGCGCGCGGCCCTTGGTTTTCTTGGTTTCTCGGGAAAACTTGCGAATATCGAGCGGAAGAGCTTGGAAGGCGGTGGATCGGTGGACGCCGCGGTTGTGGACGGGCTGATTGCAGGGCGCCTTGAAGCGCGTAAGGCCAAGAACTTCGCGGAAGCCGATCGCATTCGCGATGAGCTTCAGGCTATGGGCATTGTCATCAAGGACGCGAAAGACCCGGAGACGGGCGAGCTGAAAACAACCTGGGAGGTCGCGCGATGAGTGCCGAGGCCAATCCGCAACTTGCCTTACGTCCGATGCTGCCTGGCGAAGCGCCGCTGCTCGAGGAGATTTTCTGCGCGAGCATTGTGGAGCTTACGCAGGACGACTACGAGGTCGAACAACAAGAGGCCTGGATTGCAGAAGCGAACAACGGCGTCCCATTTGCGGACACCCTCGCCAAGCAAACGACGATTGTCGCGACCATGAGTGGGTCGCCGGTCGGCTTTGCCTCTTTGGAGTCGGACGAAAAGATTGGCATGCTCTACGTGCATCCTGCAGCGGTCGAGCGCGGGGTCGGGACATTGCTGGCCGATGCGCTAGAGAAGATCGCTGCTGGGCGCGGCGCAAAGGATTTGAGCGTCGACGCCAGCGATAGCGCCTTCGATTTCTTTAACAAGCGCGGCTACGCCGCCCAGCAGCGAAACAGTGTGCGCTGCGGCGACGAGTGGTTGTCGAACACGACAATGAAAAAGACCTTGCCTGGGCCGGAGACCGTGCAATGAGCGACTTTCTCAAGGATGCGCCGTTTAAGGGCTCAAAGCGCGTTTATCTGATCATCAAGATCGCGGTGCTGGTGCTCGCCGCACTGCTTGCATTGCGATTTCTGTTTGGGGTTGTTTAGGCCATGACGCGCGAAACGCTCACGCTGTTCGATACGACGCTACGAGACGGTGCCCAAACGCACGGCGTCGACTTCTCGCTCGAAGACAAAGTATTGATCGCTGAACAGCTTGATCGGCTTGGGCTCGACTATGTGGAGGCGGGGTATCCGGGCGCGAATCCCGTCGATACTGAATATTTTTCAAAGGACCGCAAGCTAGGTGCAAAGGTCACGGCTTTCGGTATGACAAAGCGGCCTGGGCGATCGATCTCGAATGATCCGGGCTTCCAGGCTCTTCTGGCGGCGAAAGCGGACGCGATCTGCCTTGTGGGAAAGACCTGGGACTTCCACGTGGACGTCGCTCTTGGGATCAGTCCCGAAGAGAACCTCGCCGGCATTCGAGAGTCTATTGAGGCCGTTGTTGCCGCGGGGCGCGAGGCATTGCTGGACTGCGAGCATTTCTTTGATGGGTTCAAAGCCAATCCAGACTATGCGCTGTCGTGCGCTAAGGCAGCCTATGAGTCAGGAGCGCGCTGGGTTGTCCTCTGCGACACCAACGGTGGCACGCTACCTGAGGAAGTCCACGCTATCGTCACAGAGGTGGTGACCCATATCCCCGGAGATCATGTGGGCATCCATGCGCACAACGACACAGACAACGGCGTTGCCAACTCGCTCGCGGCAGTCCGCGCAGGCGCGAGGCAAATCCAGGGAACGCTTAACGGTCTCGGTGAGCGATGCGGCAACGCCAACCTGACCTCGGTCGTGCCGACATTGCTGCTGAAGGAGCGCTACGCGCAGCGCTTTGAAACCAAGATCTCTCCGGAAACGCTCGGTACGTTGACTCATGCTTCCCGGATTTTGGACGAGATACTGAATCAGGCGCCGAACCGGCATGCGCCCTATGTGGGTGAGGCGGCCTTCGCCCATAAGGGCGGCATTCATGTATCGGCCGTGAAGAAGGATCCGCGCACCTACGAGCATGTGGCTCCGGAGACTGTCGGCAATGCGCGCAAGCTTTTGGTCTCGAACCAGGGTGGGCGCTCGAACGTTCTCGCTCAGCTCGAGAGTAGCGGTCTGACCGTGGCCAATGACGATCCGAGGGTTAGTCGCCTTGTGGAACTGGTGAAGGAGCGGGAGGCGGTCGGTTATGCCTATGAAGCGGCCGAGGCGTCTTTTGAGCTTCTAGCCAGGCGCATGCTGGAAACGGTCCCCCAGTTCTTCGAAGTCGACTCGTTCCGCGTCATGGTCGAGCGGCGCCACAATGCGCTCGGCGAACTCGTGACCGTTTCTGAAGCGACGGTGAAAGCAAGTGTGCACGGCAATGCCGTGATGTCAGTGGGCGAGGGGAACGGCCCGGTGAACGCGCTCGACAATGCCTTGCGCAAGGATCTCGGCCCCTACCAGAGCTACATCGACGATTTGGAGCTTGTGGACTACAAGGTCCGTATCTTGACGGGCGGCACGGACGCGGTCACGCGCGTTTTGGTGGAAAGCCGGGACGGAGAGGGGCGCCGCTGGTTCACGGTGGGCGTTTCCCCGAACATCGTCGATGCTTCGTTTGAAGCGCTTCTCGACTCAATTAATTACAAGCTGATCCGTGACGGCGCGCCGTTGCCCTGACGCCCGGCAGTCGGCCGCGCTATAGTTTCTCGACCGCGGGCTTTGCGACTTTGGTTTCGCCCCCAAGCTCGGCGAGCACGCGGTGAATGACCGGCAAGACGTCATCGGCGCTCTCGGCGACGCTCATCTTCAACTCAAATCCCGATCGAATGAAGTCGTGCCCGATCATCTGGTCGAACAGTTCGAGCAACGGATCCCAAAAGCCGTGAATGTTGACGAGCACGATCGGCTTTCGATGTCGTCCAAGCTGAGACCAGGTGAGTTGCTCAACAAACTCTTCCAGAGTGCCAATGCCGCCGGGCAACGCAACGAACGCGTCGGACCGCTCATACATTAGGTGTTTGCGCTCATGCATGGTGTCCACGAGGACTAACTCATGCACGTCCACAAGTAACTTCTCTCGAGCGTGGAGGAATCCGGGCATGATCCCTGTAACCCGTCCGCCATGTTTCAACACCGAGCGCGCGACGATGCCCATTAGCCCCAAGTCGCCCCCGCCATAGACCAGCCGTGTGTTGGAAGAGGCGAGTGCTTTTCCTAGAGCGCGTGCGGCGTCGGTGAAGGCTGGATTTTTTCCCGCACCGGACCCGCAATAGACACAGACGGTCTCTACTTTGCTGCGGCGGTCTGTCATGAAAACTCCTGCGGCAAGTCTCTCCTTGGCGCGCGACGTCATCTGGCATCGGCTTGGTCGAATCGTCAAGAATCCGGGCGTCATGCGGTTCTTGCCGATGGGTGTGGCAGAGGCATGAACGATTAGGTAGGGTTCGGCCCAACATGGCTGAGCGCCATACCCCCGAAACGAGTTTTGGTGAGTGAGATTGTGATCAATATTTTGGCTTATAGATTTGCCGCCGGTCTGGCGGTACTCGCGGTTCTGTTCTCCTTTTCCCAGACATCTCCCGCTCTTGCGGAGGATGCATCGAAGAATGCGGACGTGGTTGGCAAAGCGTCGTCGCCCTCTCAGAAGTCGCCGATCAATGTGAAAGTCGTCGACTATCAGAAGGCGGAAGAGGGTCCCGGCACGCTGAAAATGTCCGGAATGGCCATTGGCGGTCAGGACATTTTTATTTCCGTAGACAACAAGCCCTTCGCAAAGGTGACCGTTGCGGAGGATGGGTCGTGGGGCGTCGAGGACAAGATTGCGCTGGACGACTCGGTACACGCCGTCCAGATCCAACAGCTCGACAAGACCACCCAATTACCAGCGGCGACTGTCATGTTCAGTATGAAGCTCTCGCCGCCGACTCCGGAAGATCTTTCGGCCCCACCTCCGCGTCAGTAGTAAGCGGCCCATTCGCCGCCTGTATCGTCAGTGGACTTGGCGCTGCCGCGTCAGCGGGCTATACCCATGAGCTCGGAGGGGCGGCCATTGTGGCTGCCCCTTTTTCCGCAGTGCGACCAGCCCTGATACGGCTCGGATGCGTCCGCGACAGCCACTTCAGGCGCGGACCGAGATGAGCGACTGCTTGGCGCAATAACGCGCTGAAAGAAAAGCATTTTTTATGAGAGACCGACTGCCTCAATCGACCAGCGATGCTCTGCTTTCCGGCAGGGCGAGCCAGGCGTCTGTGTTGAAGGAGTTGCTGCCTTACGTTTGGCAGAAAGGCCGTCGCGACCTGCACGTTCGCGTGGTTCTGGCGTTTATCGCGCTCGTACTTGCGAAGGTGGTCACGCTGGCTGTGCCGATCGCCTACAAGAATGCGGTTGACTACCTAACGGCCTTCGACCCGAGCGCGAGCACCGAAGCAAGCAATACGTTTCTTGGTCTCGCAATCGTCCCGGTCATGCTGATCGTCGCTTATGGCGTGGGGCGTATTTTGATGGTGCTCTTCGCGCAGTTGCGGGACGTGATCTTCACGGTTGTCACGCAGAACGCCGTTCGCCAGCTCGCAAACCGGACGTTCCGCCATCTCCACAACCTGTCCCTAAAGTTTCACCTCGAGCGGCGCACCGGAGGGCTAAACCGTGTCATCGAACGCGGTGTGAACGGCGTCGATGTTATACTTCGCATGGCGGTCCTGAATATGATCCCGACCGCTGTGGAACTCGTGATGATCGCGGCACTTGTCGCCTGGTACTTCGGTTGGATCTATGTCGGCGTTCTGTTCGCCATGGTCGTCGGCTACGTTTGGTTCACCTTCTTCGCGAC
>NZ_JBZMXT010000065.1:0-11724 GCF_058506495.1 Methyloceanibacter sp.
ATCACCCTGATCGTCGCGGTCGCGTTGTTCATGGAGACCATGGACTCGACCATTATAGCCACGTCGCTGCCCGCGATCGCGGCCGATCTTGGCGAAGATCCTATCGCGCTAAAGCTGGCTCTCACATCCTACCTGCTGTCGCTCGCGGTCTTCATACCAATTAGTGGCTGGATGGCGGATCGCTTTGGCGCTCGGACGGTGTTTCGCGCAGCCATCGTCGTGTTCACAATCGGCTCGGCGGCGTGCGGCTTTGCGACGTCGCTCGCCGACTTCATTCTGTTCCGCGTCGTGCAAGGCATCGGCGGCGCAATGATGGTGCCAGTCGGACGCCTGGTGATCTTACGTTCCGTCCCGAAGGACGAGCTGATTTCGGCACTCGCCTGGCTGACCGTGCCTGCACTTATGGGGCCGGTGATTGGGCCTCCCTTGGGGGGATTCATCACGACCGTATTCTCTTGGCGCTGGATTTTTTGGATCAACATTCCGGTCGGGCTACTCGGCATCTATCTCTCCTCGCGCTACATCGAGAACTTCCGTGAGGAAAATGTGCCGCCGCTCGATGTCAAAGGTTTCTTCCTATCCGGCATAGGCCTTGCGGGTCTTGCCTTCGGCTTCACCATCATCGGTCAGCCGCTCTTTCCGCCATGGTTTGTCGTTACGCTGCTGACAGTGGGCGCCATTTCTTGTGCCTCTTACGTGCGCCACGCCTTGCAGATACCCGCGCCACTGCTCGACTTGCGTCTGCTCAAGATCCCGACCTTCTTCGCCAACATCGCTGGGGGCTTCCTCTTCCGGATCGGCGTTGGTGCAACGCCCTTCCTTTTGCCGCTCTATTTTCAGCTCGGCTTCGGCATGACCCCCCTTCAGTCGGGGCTTCTCACATTCGCCATTGCCGTCGGCGCCGTGGCCATGAAGACAACAGCAGCGCCAATTCTGCGCCGATTTGGCTATAGGCCAGTACTTGTCTGGAATGCCCTGATCGCGGCGTCCTTCATTGTGGCCTGCTCTCTGTTCACGGCGGTCACACCACAGACGGTGATCCTCGTCACACTTCTCGTTGGAGGTTTTTTCCGCTCCCTAGAGTTCACCGCAATCAATACTATTGCTTATGCGGACATCGAGGAGCATGAGATGAGCAAGGCGACAAGCTTCGCGAGCGTGTCGCAACAACTCTCCATGTCCGCGGGCGTTGCTGTTGGCGCGCTTGTACTTGAGTTCCAACGCTTGGGCCGCGATAGCAACGAGGTCGTGGCAAGCGACTTTCCTCTAGCTTTCTTGATTGTGGGAGCGATCTGCGCAAGCTCGGCGCTCGTTTTCATGCGCCTACCAAAGGACGCGGGGGCGAGCCTCTCGCGAAAGGCGGAGGCGCTCGGCAAGTCGGATCGGCAGCGTGACTTAGTACCTGAGGACTAACAACCAGCCCCATCTGTCGGCAGCGAACACACAGCCACTGCGTGGGTGCTTCAGCCTCGGCTATCTCTCCTGCGACCGCGCCGCTTGCGGCGACGGCGAGGCATCTTCCGATCGTGGCCATCCTCCGCCATGAGTGTGGTAAGGATTCCTTCGCGCAGGCCGCGGTCCGCCACGCGCAATCGCTCGCAGGGCCACGTGCGCAGCAGCGCCTCAAGAATCGCGCAGCCGGCCAAAACAAGGTCCGCCCGTTCCTGACCGATGCAGGGCTGAGCGATGCGCTCTGCATAGCTCATACTCGAGAGATTGCTGGAGACCTGGCGCACATCGGAGGCCTTGAGCCAACAGCCATCCACTCGCGCACGATCGTATCGGGGCAGACCTAGATGAATTCCAGAAATAGTCGTCACAGTGCCGGAAGTGCCGAGAAAATGAGCGCGGGCATGGGCAACGCGCTCGCCGAAGCGGTATTGCGATTCGAAACCCGACAGCGCACCCGCTACATCCTCCACCATTGCCTCATAGCTCTCAGTCGTCACATTGCGGCCTCCGTGACGCTCGGCCAAGTTCACCACTCCGAGCGGTAAGGAGGTCCACGCTGCGATTGCGTCCTGAACGGCCGCCCGATTCTGCACGGACTGTTTCCAATCCTTCCCCAGTGTTCGAAGGTCAAGCCAGATGAGTTCCGAACTACCGCCGCCTATATCAAACACGAGAGCCCAGTCGCACGCTCTATCCAGCAGCGACGCGCAACCCGAAACGGCTAACTTGGCCTCCGTTTCGCGTCCGACAATCTCAAGAGATAGGCCCGTCTCGTTCTCAACGCGGTCAATGAATGACGCACCGTTTGTGGCAATCCGGCAGGCCTCGGTTGCAATCAATCGTGACCGCGTAACGCCACGGCGGCGCATCTTGTCCGCGCAGATCCTCAGCGCAGCGATGGTGCGTCGCTGAGCACTCTCGGAGAGCCGGCTCGTGGCTTGGAGCCCCTCGCCCAACCGGATAATGCGAGAGAACGCATCGACCACCGTAAATCCACGTCGCGATGGCTTCGCGACGAGCAGACGGCAATTGTTGGTTCCGAGATCAAGAGCGCCGTATACTGAGAGACTGGAATGCGCAGAGTCGCGTGCATCGCGCACAATCTCACCTGCGGCGCTGGCTGCGCCGGGAAAGCTGGCCGCAGGCACACTCGCAGGTGCGGGTGTCCCTGGCGCCACGGCGCTGAAAGCGCCGCTTTCGCCGGTATTGCTCCTCGGGACGTCGACGCGGACTTCCTCGCCAGCGTCTCCCGGAGCATCGGGGCGTCGCGCCTGCTCCTGGCGGCGAGCACTCCCTGCAGCCGCGCGGGTACTTCCGCTCGGCCCACTCACAGTTTTCAACCTTTCGAGCCCTCAGAGGGCGCTTTCTCGCCCGTTCCCGGAGGCTATAGCATTGGTCCTATGCGACCAATCTACCAATCTGATCAGGCAGGTAAACCCCGCGCAGCCTGCGAGGCCTAGGCCTATCTCTCCTCGCGCTGGCCCTGACGCCCTCGCTCCCGAAGCCGCTCTGCCATAACGGTCCGCAGACTCTTGAGACCCAGCACTGCCTTGTCGGTGGCGCTTTCGTTGTAGAGTCGCCGCAACGCATGAAGCGCCGCAGAAATGCGGTTCGAAGGGGGTGAAAGCTGATTCATGCGCAGCATGATGCAGCCACTTTCTGGAGAATATGTTACCGGCAGGCAGGGTTGGCATCTTGGCCGCGGCCGGATCGAAACTGAAGGAAGACCAGGAGTAGGAGTACGCAGAGCAACGGTTAGGCTTGCCAAGCGCCGCTGCCAGCGACTAGAAAAATGCGAATTCCGCGCTAAGGATCACGACCGATTCTGAATATCCGTCGCGGCCGCCAGTCCTGGTGGGAGATCGTCTAATGGTAGGACAGCGGACTCTGACTCCGTCAATCTAGGTTCGAATCCTAGTCTCCCAGCCACTCAAACATATGATATCATTGACAAATATTAAACAGTGACCCAGAGCCGTTACGACGGACAAGCGACTATTCGGCGATCGTCTTGCGCGGAACGGCCTCGTAAGGTTCAGCATGTGCAACCTCGGTCCTGCCCTTCGTGCCCGGCATGATCTCAAAGCGCGGGTCGAAGTCGACCATGGTCGCTGCGAGCTGCTTCAACACCTCGACATCGCCGTCGACCTTCGCAGTCCCATCTGCAATCTGCGCTTCGAGAGTCTTGGCCCCCATCATGGTCTGCTCGAGATCGGATCTGTTGATGGTCAACGTCAGATCAGGGTCGTCCGCGAGGAATCCCTGGATGTTGGTCAATGTCGCGTTGGACAGCTCGATGCTGAACTTCTCGCCGTTGTCGGGAGTGATCAGGTTCATAATGAAGCTTAGATCCTCAGCTTTGCGGCTATCCATGCGAATGCCAAGAAAGTTCAGGAACAATTCTGTCGACATGGCTCGGATAACGTCCGGGCTGCTCGAGTCGACGGTCTCACCTTGCGGTATACCCGATCTCAATTCGTAGGCTGCCGCCAAGAAACTGTTGCGAAGTCCGGGGTTTTCCTGCTGGTAGCCGACCTGCTCGAAGATATCTGCAAGGAGATCCTTCGCCGCTTCGTTGTCTGGTTCGGCTTGGACAAGCTGGTTCACGATTTCCGACGCCAACAAATACTGGCCCTCGTCGTGCAGCTCTTGGCCTCGCGCGAGGATTTTCTCCGATCCGCCCATCATCTCCACATAGAGCGGCGCGGAGTCACTCGGTGAGTGCGGTATCAACGTGGTGGGGTTGCAATCCCAGAAGCCGAGATAGCGCTGGATGACGCCGCGGCTGTTGTGCTCCGGTGAGCCATGGTACCCGCGACAGAACCACTTCTCCTGTAGTCCCTTGGGCACTTCATAAACGTTATGGATCTCATTGATCGTCACACCTTGATTGGCGAGGTGCAGGACCTGATTGTTCATATGCGCATAGAGATCACGCTGTCCGCGCAAGACTTCTTGGATACGGTCTTTGCCCCACCGCGGCCAGTGGTGTGAGGCGAACATCACCTCGGCCTCAAAGCCAAAGCGATGAAGTGCCTCGTCGATATACTTGGACCAGCGCAACGGATCGCGAACGGGAGCGCCGCGCAGCGTGTAGATGTTGTGCAGCGTCGAGGTAACGTTCTCGGCCATCCACAGGGCCTTCATGTCCGGGATGTACGTATTCATCTCCCGAGGGGCCTCGGTGTTTGGCGTGTTCTGGAAAACCATCCTGATGCCATCGACCTCGAACTCTTCGATCGGCTTCTCAACGTAACGATTTGGGGCGATCAAACCGCTTGCACCCGCCGATACGGCTTGGCCAAGGCCTTGGCCAACGTAGCCGTAGGGACTTGCGGGCAGCAGAAGGCCGTATTGGTAGAACAAGCGCCGATTCATGGCGTTGCCTGCGTAGACGTTTTCCGAAATCGTGAACTCCATAAAGTCGATGGGAGCGATGACCGGGATCTTCCCCGACCGAACGTCCTGTTCGTCGACGATTCCCCGTACACCACCCCAATGATCGCCATGGGTGTGCGAGTAGATGATCGCCGAGACGGGAAGCCCTTCGCCAACATGTTCCCGGAACAGCTCCCACGCGGCGCGCACGACTTCTCCTGAGACCAGCGGATCGAAAACAATCCAGCCGGTCTTGCCGCGAACGAAAGAAATGTCCGAGAGATCGAAGCCACGAACCTGGTAGATCCCCGGAATGACCTCGTAGAGACCGTAGTTGTTGTTTAGTTTGGATTGGCGATGCAGCGACGGGTGAATGCTGTCGAATTCCTCCTCGGCATCGAGAAACTGGAAACGCTCCATATCCCAGGCGACATGACCCGCATCAGCTCTGATCTTGAGCTCTTTCATCGGAGCGATGAAGCCCTTCTTCTGTTCCTCGATGTCTCTCGTGTCGGAGAATGGCAGGGTGCCTTTTGCCTTCTTGAGAAGTTCCAACGTGAATCTTGACGGCGGCTTTCCCTTCGGGTGGAAGTGACCCTCTAACGGCGCCGCACCCTGTGCCCGCGCAGGAGCGTCGTCCAAGTAAACACGCCCTGCAACGGCAAACGCAGCACCCATCGCAGGTACTGACTTGATGAAATCACGTCGGGTTGTCATAAGCGCCTCCCAAGCTTCGCAAATCCTCACGCAAGTTGGATACCAAATGGGATTTCAACGTAAAGTGACAAATCGGTCAGCAAGCGGTGCATCACGATGGGCCTTGATTTATGCGCTGCGTTTCAGCACGCACTCTCGCGTTGGACTCTCACGACCCCGTTGGCCTCTGACATTGCTGCGCAGAGAGCGCTGCGCACGTTTCAAGAAATGTGCACAAACGTCGCAGATGTCGCATTGATCCCACGCACACCAAGCGGCGTAACCCGGCAACGCAAACGACGGAGCTTGGAAGAAAGTTGTCTGGTTATGAAGCACCTATGTTGACCCTACTGATCCAAGGCGCCGTCCTTGCCTGGGGTGTTTCGCAGTACCTCAGCTTGAGAGAGGACAAGGATGGCTAGGTCAGTCACACACAGCAAAAGGGAACGGCAAACACAGTGGCGCGGGCGCCGCTAAGCGTGCCCGCTTCCAAGTGGTCTTTATTCAGTGTACGGTGTATCTCCGTCAATCGCCGCGCGCGCTGGGTCACTTCAGGGTGTTCGAGTAGCAATCCCCGACCCTAGCTTTCGGCCGGGAGCGCCTCTATGGCGAGCTGACTATCATCAATAGCAAACACGTTATCGCTGCTGCCCATTATGAGCCTTTGCCAGTTTTTTGACTCAAGTTCCAGCAACTCAGTACTGCCCAAACCGTCAAATTTCTGACCCGGCAATAGATGGTAGTTAAGCACTTCAGCCAAGTCTGTGTTTCCAAGGTTCTGGTGCGCGTCAGCGTTACCGTCACCGAACGAGTCAAACGCGCGGTCCATCGATGCTGACAGGTCCCACTCTGCGTTGCCGCCGAGCACTTCGGACAGTCCGAACAACTTAGTCGCCGATAAGAATCTCTGATATGACTTCGCAGAATCGTTCCTGTCGCCAGCGTTCTGCGCCTCTTGTGCGGCATGGGCTGGTCCAGCCAGAACTAGACCGACCGCAGCGGCGCCAAAAACGGACTTCCAAAGCATCTCAAAATCTCCTTGTTGTCTCGCGTTGACGGAGCGTTCAAACCGCTAAAGGAGATGGTGACGCCCTTTGGGGCCAGCAAATCGAAGTTGCGGCGCTCACCAATCGACTTTGCCTATCGACGACTGAACTGAGGCGCTGCCCGCTATGACGTGGGTTCGCGTTCCTTGATTTGCTTGTCCAGACTACCGAGGCGTGCTTTGGTTTCTGCAGTTCGTTGACTGCTGGAATGCCAGTCACCCAAATTCCAGAAAAGGAAGACGCCGAGCGGCACGAAAAACAGAAGCGTCCAGGTCGGATATTCAGGCAGTCGCAGGACGAGATAGATGGCCGCGATCAGGGTGACGCATACCCACGCTAGCGCCTTTCTCGTTTCCCAAGTCAACTGTTGAAGCGCCTCTCGCAGACGCTCGGCTTCCTTGTTGTCCTCATCTAAGCGCATGCGGCAGCACCCTCGACACGCTCAACACATCGACAGTCCAATCTGAGTTGTTGTTTCGTCCGCTCATGGCTCCCCGGCTCTATCCGAGCAGCCTATCATGTCAGCATCGTCACCAGCACCCGGATTGCCACAGTTGATGTCAAAACGGCAGTGCCGCGAAGACCACGCCATCGAATGATTCGGTGAGCCGGGCACGCCGAGGCCGTGACACCGCGGACTAAAGCGCCCGAATCAGCCCGCCGGGCGCCTCAGCTGCCCACGCCTTATTCGAGCAACAAGCGCCAACGGACGAACTTTTGGTCCGCGTCCAGTTGCAGGGAACTCAAGCCGCTATTTGCGCATTGGGTTACTAGGGGCGTCGTTACTTGGGAAGCGCCAGGACGACGCCTTCATGGGCTGTCAGCGGGCTTTTGCGCGGCACCATGAGAGGCCTTGGCTGCCGCGCATCGGGCTCCGACGGTCTGGGGAGGATGAAGCTAGGCGCGGCCGGACTGAATGTCAGGCGTCACTGGGGGCGCGCCGGGAGAGGGAATTATTGAATGACTGAACTGAGCTTGCTGTTGCCAACAGGGTCGTCGAGCACGGCCGTTGGTCATACAAGTCGCACGGCCGCGGCCCTACTCCAGGAGTCGCTCCACGACTCGCGGCGCGCAACGTTCACGAGAGAGTTTGGTGAGATCCGTGGGATCCATCGGCTTTCCGCGCCTACCGCCACTGCCGAGCTTGTTGATAACGATGCGGGCGAAGATCTCGTTTCCTCGGCTACGCAGCTCGCAGTCGTCGACACCAACTTTAGGAAACCGCCCACCGGCATGTGGCAAGAAGCTCTCCGGACTGCCAGAGGCGGCGAGGTCGAGGGAGACCGAAATCGCGAAGATGCGGTCACAGTACCGACCGAGCACACTGAGACCCAACTGCGGGGCCTCATCCACGATTTCAAGGAAAGGCAACGCAAAGCGGGCCTTGTCGTCGCCGGGTCGGTCGCTTCAGCCGTCGTCCTCACCATTGCGACGATCACACTCATATTCGCAATTGCAGCCTAAGGTCGCGCGAAGCCATCACACTCTGCATTTGGAGCTATGGCCAATTAGGCGCGCGAAGCGCTAGACAACTTGCCGAAGTCTGAGCTCGGCCAACACCCGATCGGCGAGCGCTTCGGGCGTCAACTCACTCGTGTTCAAATCGAGCTCCGGCGACTCGGGCCGTTCATAGGCGGAGTCGATGCCGGTGAAGTTCTTTATCAGCCCGGCCCGTGCTTTCCGGTACAACCCTTTGGGATCGCGCGCCTCACAAACCTCCAGCGGCGTATCCACATAGACCTCGATGAACTCATCCTGACCAACCAGCTCGCGGGCCATGCGACGCTCCGACCGGAACGGCGAGATAAATGAAACCATAACGATCAGACCCGCATCGACGAATAGCCGCGCCGCCTCCGCGATACGTCTGATGTTTTCCACCCGGTCAGCATCGGTAAAGCCAAGATCTTTGTTGAGGCCGTGTCGGATATTGTCACCGTCGAGCATGTAGGTATGTCGGCCAAGCGCATGCAGTCGCTTCTCGCAAGCATTGGCGATCGTTGACTTGCCAGACCCGGACAGCCCCGTGAACCAAAGCACGCATGGCTTCTGCCCTTTGAGACTTGCGCGCGACGACTTGTCAACAGATAGCTCCTGCCACTTGACGTTCGTCGCACGGCGGAGACCGAACTCCGCCATCCCCGCCGCGACAGTCGCATTGGTAAAGCGATCAATCAGGATGAAGCTGCCAACCGCAGCGTTTTCAGCATACGGATCGAATACCAGCGGTTTTGTCATATTCAGATTGCAAAGACCGACCTCATTCATCTCGAGTGTCTTGCCCGCGACATGATCCAAATTGTCAACATTGAGCTTGTACTTGAGTGATGAGACGGTGGCTGCGGCACTTTGCGTACCGCAACGAATTCCATAAGTCCGTCCAGGTAACATGGCCTCTTCGTCGAACCAGATTAGCTTTGCCGCGATTTGGTCTGCTACAGACGGCTCCGCATCAGGTTTCGTGATTACGTCACCACGGCTCGCGTCAACTTCCTCTGCGAATGTCAGCGTAACTGCGTCGCCCTCGGTTGCTGCGTCAAGATCGCCATCTGCGGTGACTATTCGCGCCACATGCACGCGTTTTCTGGACGGATGGATAACGACCTCGTCGCCGGGTTCGACCCGGCCGCTTGCCACGGTCCCTGACACTCCACGAAAGTCCAGATGCGGTCTGTTCACCCACTGAACGGGGAAACGCAATGGATCGCTATCCCGCGCACGGTCAACGTCAACTGTCTCCAAGTGTCCGAGCAATGTGGGACCGTGATACCACTGCATGTGTGCACTGGGCGTGGTGACGTTATCGCCCTTCAATGCCGATACCGGAATAGCTTCGATTGAGTCAAAGCCGAGCGGCTTGGCGAATGCTTCGAAGTCGTCAACGATGGCCTGGAATCGCTCATGATCGAAGTCAATCAAGTCCATCTTGTTAACAGCGAGTGTAACTTTCTTGATGCCGAGCAAGGACAGGATGCACGCGTGCCGACGGGTTTGGGTTAGCACACCTTGCCGCGCGTCGATCAGTAGAACACCAAAGTCGCAGTTCGATGCACCTGTCGCCATATTGCGCGTGTACTGAACATGTCCCGGTGTATCGGCAACGATAAACTTTCGCCGAGGAGTGGAGAAGTACCGGTACGCGACATCAATCGTGATGCCCTGCTCCCGTTCAGCCTGTAGGCCATCGACAAGGAGAGACAGATCGATTTCCGCACCAGGACTGGCGTTCCGTCGCTTGGACTCTTTTTCGATGTTCTGAAGCTGGTCTTCGAACACAAGCTGTGAATCGTAAAGAAGCCGTCCGATTAGCGTGCTCTTGCCGTCGTCGACGCTGCCGCATGTGAGGAAGCGCAGGAGACCGCGATCTTCCTCTGCAACAAGGCGCGCCACGATCCTATCACCGGCACTCTGTTGAGTGCCGCCGACAACGTCGAGATGCGCCATTAGAAGTACCCCTCTTGCTTCTTCTTTTCCATCGACCCAACCTGATCGTGATCAATAACGCGCCCCTGCCGCTCCGAATGGCGAGAAGCGATTAGCTCCTCGATGATCTCAGGCACTGTCGCAGCCTCAGACTCAATGGCGCCCGTCAACGGGTAACACCCCAGCGTCCGAAAGCGGACTTTCCGCATCTGTGGTGTCTCGCCGTCCTCGAGGGGCAGACGGTCATCGTCAACCATGATGAGCGTCCCGTCACGCTCGACCACGGGGCGCTCTTTCGCGAAATAGAGCGGCACGACCGGGATATCCTCCAGATAGATGTAGGTCCAAACGTCGAGTTCAGTCCAGTTCGACAATGGAAACACGCGCATGCTCTCGCCAGGATTTACTTTGGTGTTGGCTAGATGCCAAAGCTCAGGTCTCTGACGCTTGGGATCCCAGTTATGTGAGGCATTCCGGAACGAATAGACGCGTTCCTTCGCACGCGACTTCTCTTCGTCTCGACGTGCGCCGCCAAACGCGGCGTCGAAGCCATATTTGGCAAACGCCTGTTTCAGCGCCTCTGTCTTCATAATGTCGGTATGCAGAGCGCTTCCGTGTGTGATCGGCGAAATGCCGTTTCGCACGCCCTCCTCATTGATCTGGACCATTAGTTCGACGCCAAGCCGCTTCGCTTCGGCATCCCGAAACGCGATCATCTCCTTAAATTTCCAAGTTGTGTCGACGTGGAGGAGCGGAAACGGCGGCTTACCCGGAAAGAACGCTTTCATTGCAAGATGCAGCAACACGGCCGAGTCCTTGCCGATAGAGTACAGCATCACCGGATTTTGAAACTCCGCGGCAACCTCACGCATGATGTAGATGCTCTCTGCCTCAAGCTGGCGGAGATAGGATGAAAGAACTTGCTTCATAGATCAGTACTCATGCGTGTCGTTTCAGTTCGATTGGTATTGCTCGTCTCAGCTTGGGTGTCTTTGCCATTTTGTGCCTTGGCAAATGCGTCTGCGTGTCGTTTGGCGACAAGGTAGCGGTACGCACTGACTGGCAACAAAGCCAGATAAACTAGAGACCCCGCAAACAGAGTTTGAGCTGGATAGGTCAAGAGCAAGGCAATGAAAAGAGCCGCCAGAACAAAAAGCGGCGGAACGTACTCTCGATGGATCCGCTGACCAAGCATCTTGATGGAGAAAGTGGGTAAATTCGACACCATTAAGAGCGCTACAGCAATCGTATAGAGCAGCACCAACGGCGTAAGGCTGGGCCAGTGGAGACCCAAATCTTGGCCGTAGATCGGTAACAGGACGATGATTGCCCCAGCGGGCGCCGGCACGCCCACAAAGAAAGACTTTTTCCAAATTGGTTGGTCCGTCTGACTGAGCGACACATTGAAGCGCGCGAGACGTAGGGCCGAACAAACCGCGAAGACCAATACCGCTATCCAGCCGAGGCTCTTTAGGTCTTCGAGCGACCACGCAAATAGAATGATTGCCGGCGCCACGCCAAAATTGACGAAGTCGGCAAGACTGTCCAATTCAGCGCCAAAACGCGTCGACGCTTTCAGGAGGCGCGCCACGTGCCCGTCGATCCCATCGAGAAACGCAGCGAACACGAGCGCCGCCACCGCCATATCCCAGCGGTGCTCGATCCCCATGCGGATAGCCGTCAGCCCGGCGCATAGTCCGACCAATGTGAAGATGTTCGGAATGAGGAC
>NZ_JBZMXT010000066.1:0-11645 GCF_058506495.1 Methyloceanibacter sp.
GTGGGTTCGAATCCCACCCCCTCCGCCAACATACTCGTTGTCCTAGGCTCGAGAATGTGAGGCCAACGCTTTGTATGAAATCAGGAGTTGGCAAACCTAGCTGGCGCGACAGCGAGGCCCTGGCTGCCGCGTGAGCGCCTGCGCGATGCCTTCTATTCCGTCCTGGCTGACTGGGAGAACTTGCGTTAAAGGCCAAGTTCAGAAAGGCCCGGGTGATCGTCGGGACGCCGTCCGAGCGGCCAATGAAACAGGCGCTGTTCCTGCGTAATCGGAAGGTCGTTGATGCTCGCATAGCGCCGCGCCATCAACCCGTCCGTGGCGAAAACCCAATTCTCGTTGCCGTAGGAGCGGAACCACTGGCCATTGTGATCGTGACATTCATAAGCGTACCGAACGGCGATCCGGTCCCCCCGGAAGGCGAACAACTCCTTTATGAGTCTGTACTCCAACTCTCGAGACCATTTTGCCCTTAGAAACGCGACAATCTCGTTCCGGCCCGTGACGAATTGGTCTCGGTTCCGCCACACGCTGTCTTCCGTGTAGGCAAGCGAAACGCTGGCTGGATCGCGGCTATTCCATCCATCTTCGGCTGCTCGGACCTTTTGTAGAGCGGTCTCTTCCGTAAAGGGTGGCACTGGGGGTCGCATAAGCGTTGTCTCCGCGCATGAGCAGGTTGATCCTGTCGATATCGCCTGTAAGTGGCGACGGCGACGCGACGATGGGGTGATTGAGTTCGAGACCGAGGTAGCGCGTGGTCAGATTCATGAAACGCTCCAGTTCGTTCGACCCCTGAAACATAGGTTCGCGAGCGTTGATGATCCACTTTTCGCGATTGACTATTGGCGAAAATAGCCAGACGACCTGACGCCAGTTACATGACGAGGTCAGGTCGTCTGCTCGTAGCCCGTATCAGATATGCGCTGGATTAAGCTGCTAGGTCCATCGCCGCTTCCTCGACCCACGACAGGCCTGGCTGGTAACGAGCGTCCACGCGACCATCCTTTAGCGCGAAGAGGTGAAGCCACCCATTGTCGAAAAGCGCTCGGACGTCGGGGTGCCGTTTAAGAACATCGAGGATCGCTTCACGCGGCGCCTCGATCATCACTGAAAGGCGGAGCGGCTCGTGCGCCAAGGTCTCGCCGTCGTGAACGGCTTGCCAAGGGAGTCCCGGGCGGAGCCGACCACTGTTGCCCTCGATCACACCAACGCCACCCACAACGTTGTGTATCAGCTTGTTGCCGCCACCGAACACATCGGGAGCAACCGATGATCCATAGTATTGCAGGCTGATCCAGCTAGCGACAACGACGGGCGCGGTGATGATGAGCTCAAGCGTGCCAAATTCCTCATCAGCCTGCCAATCGTAGCTATGCAGGAATGCGCGACCGTCGAGATCTTTGCCTGCCGTCGCGTTGCGGGGCGCTGCGACGAATGCCGCGCATCCGGCAAGCCCCCACTCAGGCCGCACCTCTGCCCAGTTGAATGCCCGCGCCGCAATGGTCTCTTCTGATGCGCCCGGTAGCTTTGACGCGCGCTCCGATCGTGCGATGCGCCCCGCCTGTTCCAGCCAACCACGCACCTGAGTGAGATCTTTCAACCGACGTGTAGGCAAACCGTGGTCATAGAGTGTGATCTCATCGGTTGTCGTGTCGTGAAGACCGGCGACGAACAACGTATCTTCAGGAATAATGATCTGGTGTTGAGCAAGACCTGAGCGAGTTTCCGGATCGTTCAGAAGGGTCGCAAGAAGACGCGCGGACACCTCTCCCGTATGCCCTCCGCAGGCACCACAGTGATAAGCGCTCTTGTGAGGGTTGTTTGTAACGTGCGCGCCATGACCGAGCAGCAGAACGATCTTACCGTGGCATTCGGTTAGGCTCATTGCCCTCAAGACGGCAGCGGCTGCGTCGACCTTGTCTTTAGGCGATAGCCCGCCCGCGACATGCGGCGAAGGATCGGCATCCGATGACTTACCTTGCCAGCCGAAGGCGTCACGCAAGAGTTTTGCAGCGTAGAGCGGACCGGCCGCTTCGACAAATGCGAAGGATGACACGGCTGCTTGGCGGAAACGCCCCCACGCCCGGCTTGCGCGCGCAGTAATCCGCAAATCTCGCTCGGTCGCAGCGTCGCCGTGACACGTTGTTTCCAACTGGGGCTTGAGCAGGACGGGCAAGTGCGCCTCGACCACGTCCGAGCCTTGGGCCGTGTGGGCTATGGGCAGACCAAAGAAGCCGGCGAAGCCAATCGTCTCGATTGCCGGGTCAACGCTTTCCAGCGCACGTCGAAAGACCTCCGACCGCACGTCAATGCAAAACGCCGCTTGAAGAAACGGCCGGTCCTCTGAGGAGGCCGCTCCGTCCAGGGCTACCGCGAGATCTCTCTGATGCGCGCGGTCGGCTGCGTCCTGAAGTATCGCGAAAGCCACTTGGTCCTGCGTCGGTGCAACCGGCTCTGCATGAGCGGCAACAGTCTTGGACCATTTCTCGGCAATTTCAGGTACATGAGCGAGAAGCGCCTCCTCCCAAATCAGTCGGATAGCCAAAAGGTCGGGAAGCGTCCGATCGGTTTCACCGGCAAGCTCTGCCTGCCAAAGAAGCCAGCGGGCATGTTGCGACCAACCGCCAAGATCAATGAACAGGCGGTGGAACGCTGTCTCCGATGCTTCTTTGCTGATGCCAAGCGCGTCCACGGCGCGCAGTATTGCCCTTTCGGCAGTGTCCGGCGCATTTGCCACGTGTTCGCTGAAGCTCTGGAGGCCAGCAATTTCCGGCGTAAGGTCGTTCGTCGCCCAGGCTCGCCATGCAGCAAAAGCACCTGAGCCGGAATTCGGAGACCAAAGCGCCTGCCCGCGATCGAAGTGACCAGCGGCCCAGAGCCCAATGGTCTTTTCGATCAACGAGGTCCAGTCGGTCCCTGTGGCTTCGGCTGCGAGGTCCGCTACCGTGGGAAGCATGTCAGCTTTGGCACCAGCTTTCGATGCCGACGCTGCAGCCTTGAGCGCCGCCACATCTGCAGGCTTCAACGGAGAATCCGATGCCGAGAGTGCCTCGGACAAGTCATCGTCGTTGATGCGGCCCTCGGAGATCGCGGCAGCGTAGTCTGCGCCGGACCGAGTCAGCCTAACACCGGCAACACGTGCAAGCCTCGCGGAGGCCGTGGAAAGGTCCTCGCCTGTCTGTCCGAAAAAAGGGTTCACGGCAACGGTTGCGTCTAGCGGAAAAGCCGGAGGGATAGCCCGCGCCGCCGCCTCCGCCGCAATCAGCATCTCGGACATCAGGGTCGGCACGATCTGGGAATGCTTCATGAACATGTCAGTCTCCCTTCATTCAATTGACTTTGACCGTGCGGAACCCGCCTATCCAGCGATCCAACAAGGCATTGAGATAGAAGCCATTGGCGAGGTGCACCCGAAGACCCGCGGTCGAAGGATGCTGCGCCCACAGCGGGAATAGCGCCTGCGCAAAGGCCACGAGGCCGAACGACAACACGGCAAGGCTAAGCAGTACCCATTCCAAGGGCCCCGGAACTGGAGCGACCGGCAATGCGGGCCCCCATACTGTCTGTGCCACGAGCTGGAATGTGAAATACGCGAACGCGGCTGCGATTGAGGCAAGCGCCGTGCGCGTCGTGAGTTCCGCCGGCGCTTTGTCAGCCATCCCCTGCGCCAGCAGATAGGCCACACCAAAAATCAGGATTGCTCCGAGGGCCAACGCTTGGGGTGACTTCGGCCCCAGGATCGCTGTGAACAGCACTGCGATGAGGGTGTAGAGGACGATGGCGATTCCAAAAGACTTGAGCACAGCGGCGACGTCAGGGACCGCGATCGGGCCCGGGCGCCGGAGGCTCGCAACTGTCTCCACCGCCCCACCCGAGGACAGGAAGGCGTGAGCTTTGTAGAGCGAGTGGGCCACGATGTGGAGAACCGCCAGTGCCCAAAGCCCCAGTCCACATTGCAAGAGCATGAAGCCCATTTGCGACACGGTCGACCAAGCCAATGAGGTTTTGACGGCGCTTTGCGTCAGCATCACCGCGGCGCCGAACAGTGCGGTAAATCCTCCGAGGATCACAAGCGCCGCCATGGCGCCAGGACTTAGCTGAACCAAGCCAGCGACGGTGATCAGCAGTATGCCGCCCGAGTTAATAATGCCGGCATGGAGGAGCGCCGAGACTGGCGTTGGCGCTTCCATCACCTCAGTGAGCCATCCGTGCACCGGGAACGCCGCCGTCTTGAGCACTGCGGCGATAACGACAAGCGCCACGGCTATACTCATCCAAAGCGTCAAGCCAGAGGCCTCTGCTGCCGGAACGATCTCGGCTAAATCTGCTGTCCCGAAAGACACAAACAGGATAGCGGCAGCAGCAATCAGTGCGGCGTCGCCTGCGTGCCAGACGAGCGTGAATTTAGTCGCCGCGCGCCGAGCCTCTTGTCTCGCCGGGTAGAAGAGGAGGAGCTGCCTCAAACCCAGCCCTACGGCCACAGCCGAGAGGACGAGAACAGCGAGGCTCCCCGATTGTACGAAAACGAGGACGGCAGCGAGCGTAGCGAGCATCAGACCGTGAAATGCACCCTCGCGCTCTTCGCCGTCCAGATAGGTTCGACTGTAGCGCAAAACGATCCAGCCGATGAACGAAACTAGGAGCACCATTGTCACGCTGATGACGTCGGCGCGGAGGGCCAAAAGCATCGGTCCTTCGAGAACGAGGAGCTTGGAAGGCCCGAATACGAGGAGCTGCAGAAGTCCGCCGGCAGCCAGGGCAAGCCCCGCGAGCGCCGCATACTCGGACCATCGCGGCAAGGCGGTTGGGCGCCTGCCCGGCTGCCAGAGTGCGAGAGCCGCAACAATGAGCAGTACCAGCGGCGCGATGAATGACGTCGAGACAGCGGACAGCATGATTGTTCTCCGTTTGACTGTTTCGTCGTCACTTAGGGGCTGCCTGCTATAAATAAAAATTCATATTTTGGCGGAAAATGTTCTATAAAACAGAATAATGTCCGCGCTGAACCTCCACCATTTGCGTCTTTTCCGTGCTGTGGCGCGAGAAGGCACGCTCACGGGCGCAGCGCGCGCGTTGAACATCTCGCAGTCGGCCGTCTCCACACAGATAAAGGCACTCGAGGCGTCGCTGGGCCACGATCTATTCGAGCGAAGCGGCAGAAACCTGGTTCTGTCTGAGGCAGGGCGAATAGCCCTCGATCATGCGGACGAGATCTTCCAAGCCGCGGACGATCTAACAGCCACCCTCCGGTCTGTTGGTGGGAAACGAAAGGGCTTAAGGATCGGTGCGCTTGCGACCCTCTCTCGCAACTTTCAGATCGGTTTTCTAAGACCAATCGTTGGCAGAGATGACGTCGAGATTGTGCTTCGATCAGGAACGCAGGAAAGCCTTCTGCATGGTCTTGACGCGCTTTCGCTGGATGTCGTGCTGACGAATCTTGTTCCTGCCCGCGATGCGTCGAGCCCCTATCTCATCCAGCGCCTTGCCGAACAACCGGTTAGCCTCGTGGGGACGCCTGCGCGTGCCGCCACCGAGAACGCTCAGATCCAAGATCTCCTGTCGACACAGCAACTGATCCTACCGACGCCCGAGTCGTCTATACGCGCGGGATTTGACGCGATGGTCGAACGCCTCGGGATCGTGCCGCGTATCGCGGCGGAAGCTGATGACATGGCCATGATGCGGCTGCTAGCCCGTGCCGATGCTGGGATAGCGATCATTCCGCCCATTGTTGTGCAGGACGAGTTGGCATCCGGTAGTCTCGTGGAGCTTGCGCGGCTGAATGAACTTACCGAAGTCTTTTGTGCCGTGACCGTACAGCGGCGATTCCCGAATAATCTGCTCGCCGAAGTGCTTGTATCCCGAGAGGATTACGCTTGGCCGTTTCCGCCGATATCAGCGGATGGCGCGCCAAACGCCCCTCAGGCTCAGGGCCAGGCGCAGGACGACTAGGGCGTTTCGATTTTCATCCGGATGAGTGATCCAAAGCTCTCCGGTTTGCGTTAGTTCGCAGCTTGTTAAGGATCCCCTCGGCCCCCCACGTAGTGACCTTAGCAAGTTAAGCGACTAAGCCCCGATGCCCCCGCGCCGTGGCTTTTCTCTTACCAAAAACGCCTGCCCTCTCACGGAACAGTTCGATGACGTCGCCCGGGTCCTCAGCGAATGTTGGGCGGACGATACTCTGGGATGCCGGGTTCGTTGGCGCGATACTCTTCGATTTGCTTCTTGGCCTCTTCGAGCTCTTCGACGGACATCTGAGCTGCGATGTTTTCTTGGTTCTCGAGAGCAAGGTCTCGATTGCCAAGCTCCGCGGCTTGATACCCGTCCGCCGCAAGCCCGAACCACTTGTAGGCGGCGACCCGATCCTTCGGCACGCCGCGGCCGTGCTTGTAAAGAACGCCTAGATTATTCTGCGCGAACGGGTAACCAAGCTCAGCAGACTGACCATACCATTTTGCCGCCTCGCTGTAGTCCTGCGGAACACCTTTCCCGCGTTCGTGCATATACCCAATGTAGAATTGTGCGGATCGATCACCGTCCGTGGCGAATGGGGTCAGTGCCTTCATTGCGTCCGCATAGTCACCCCGGTAGTAGTTCGCCATCGCTCGCTCGAGCGACTGAGCGAATGCGCTGGTCTGCATCGCCGCAAGTGAACTGCCAAGAATAGCGGCAGTAACGAAAATTGATTTCAACATAGCCCGCTCCAGTATTGACGTGACTAAAGAATACGCACAAACCTTTGGCTTGGATCAAGCTCCCACCCGACTTGGCTCTCGGCGGGCGGGACCACTTGCATGCAACTGTCATCTTCATGAACGACTATAGGCGGTGCTGGTTGTCACGAGGCGGACAGCTCGAGGGACACTTATGGAAAAAGATAAGAAAAGGAGCGACTTAAAGCTGGAGGCGTTCCTTGCCCGTGAGAGCGCGCGGCGCAAGCGCGCCGCCGCTTTGAACGAATCGTCCAAAGACGCTGATGAGGATCTCGATCGCTTGGTTGAAGCGGAGCGGATCCGGCGGATTACCGAGGAAGACGAAGAACAGAAGAAACTTTGAACACAGAGCGCGAACTGCACGTTCGCTCAGCCGCACTGCCTATACTGCCACCCCCAATGCAAATTCGCGCCGAAGCCTGCTCAGATGAGCGCGCAATTGACCGTCTATTGGACAGCGCCTTCGCGCGCCGGTCGCACACCGACCATGCCGAAGCGGCAATTGTGCGTGCCTTGCGGGCAGATGGCGATCTGACATTGTCCCTCGTTGCAGAGAGTGGCGGCGACGTGGTCGCTCATGTGGCCTTTTCACCGGTGCTCATCGATGACGCTGAGGGTCCCTGGTTTGGACTTGGCCCCCTCGCCGTCCAGCCGCAACTCCAGCGTCAGGGGATCGGCACAACGCTCGCGCGCCAGGGGCTAACCAAACTGCGTCTGAGCGGCGCTGCCGGATGTGTGGTGCTTGGCGATCCGAACTTTTATGGCCGACTCGGCTTCGTTTGCGACGAGCGCCTCCACTATAAGGACCTGCCCACGCGGTTCATCCAACGGATCGTTTTCCATAGCGCCGTGCCATCTGGCGAAATCGTGTACGCCCGCGCCTTCGATTTGGCCGAGTAGCCACTCGGGCAGCTTCGGGCGAGCTGGGTCCTCAATTCTCTGCAGCAGCCTCTGCTTCCTCCAACTCGGGATCTAAGCCGATCGGCAGCGGGTTCGCACTGTTCTGGTTGAGGTAGGCAATCAAGTCGGCACGCTCCGTATTATCCGTTACGCCCGAGACGTTCATGCGGGTACCCGGGACCGTCCCGGCGGGATCCGATAAGTACTCATCAAGGCGATCGAGTTCCCACTTGCCGCCGAACTCCTGCAGCGCCTCGCTATAGCGGAAACCATCAACACTAGCGACAGGGCGGTTGATGACGCCCCACAGATTGGGGCCGACCTTCGCCCGTCCCCCCTCCTCCAAAGTGTGACACCCGCCGCAACGAACAAACACCTGCTCCCCCTTAGCGGGGTTCGCTTTGGACATGCGATCGTCCAACGTTTGCGCTCGCGCCACCGGAGAGCTCAACACACCGGCGAGCAGTCCACTGATGGTCAGCGCAATGGCTAAAGCAACCGACGTTCGACAACTAGGCCACATTGACCGACACTCGATGAACTGCATTCTGGAACGCGCCAGATGGTGGCAACAACGGCTTAAGCCTCTTCTAGTGCGCCCGCAGTTCAACGCTAGTCGTCGTATGAGAGGATGACAAACCGACAGCACAGACTGGACCGGCGCAGGCCGCGGGAATATTGCTGGCGACGAAAGCATGCTTCAGGGGATGGGCAGCAAAATTCGAACTGTGTACTCTCGGCAGTCGCCCCGACGTCTAGGCGCGATCGCGCCAATGGCGCGCTGGCCGACCGGTGCGCCTAGGACCGCCGACGAGCCACGAGACGTGCTTGTTCTCAGACTCATCCCGGTCATTGCTGTCTCGAGTCTCATCACCGTTTAGTCGCCGCGACTCTTGGGCAATTGTCAGCTTCGGCTCACCCTCTTGCGACGCAGATTGTGACAGATCCGGCTCGACATTCGGCAGAACGGGTGCCGAAGTCTCGGTGTGTGTTTGTTCTATGGGCTCAGGCGCCGGCGCATCCGGTCCATTGGCGAAAGCCGGATCCGCCCATTCCTGGTCCGTCACGTGACGAACCCACTCGTCCTCGTCTTGAGAGACCGTCTGTGGTCCAGCCATTTGGTCGGACGCAACATCAATCTCGGCTCCGGTGCTGAACGGTATCCGATCATCTTCAATCACGGAGGCGACGGCGTTATCTTCCCCAGCGTCTTCCTCTCTGGCGACATCAACGTCGGGCTCCGGGGCTATGACGGGTGCGGTCTCGATGTGCAGAACCTCTTGGCCGACAGTCCATACAGCCGGGCGCTCCAAATCGGGCGGGAGCACCGTCACAAGATTGCCCTGGGCCTCACCAATTTGATCCGCCGTCAAATCAATAACGTCGGCGAGGCTTGCGTCGCTCAGATTGGCCGCTTTCAAAACAGCGCCCGAGAGGCTCGCACCGTCTAGCTGCGCGCCAGCGAGATCCGCACCAGTCAGGTCAACGCTCTCAAGGCGTGCCCCGCGAAGATCGGCATTCTTGAGGTCTGAACCTCGCATATCTGCGCCCGTCAACGTGGCAAAATAGAGTGTCGCCTCCGCCAGCAACGCTCTGGAAAGATTGATAGGCCCCCCGTTGATTGGCCCCAACTGACGATCTCCGATGCTTAGCGCAACACCTGCGAGATCGGGAACAATTGACGGGTTCTCATCCCGCCACGCGTTCCAAACGCGCGGCCCTCGTCGCAGAATCTCGATGTGCTCTGGAATTGTCATTTCACTATGCTGAGTACTACGGAAACGGCAATCCGCTCAACGCGATATTTTGTGCGGTGCGACTAAAAAATGCGCAGCAGCCGCTCATGGCAAAACAAAGCGCCACCAAACAATCGCGCGGACCGGACGCTCCTTATCCCTCACAAAGAAAAGACCGCCGCCCGGGACATGGGCGGCGGTAGTTTGGCGAAAGGGGATAATTCGGTCTCTGGATTTTTGGACCTACCAGTCGATTTGGGCGCGCATGCCAAAGCCCTTAATAGTGGCTCCGTTATTGTCACCGCCGGAGATTTCGGACTGATTGTAGTTGAGTTTCAGTGCAGTGTAGTCATTGATCCACCAGTTCAGGCCAATGAGCCATGTGTCCTGGTCGCCACACTCATCGCATGTCACGGCATTTCGTGCCGTGGATCTATTCACCTGAGCAGCGCCATCAGCCAAGTTGATGACGTCGTAGCGCCCGGCAATTTCCCAAGCGCCCCAACCACCGTTCCTGGGGTCGAATGGGTTGTTCACCTTCTGCCGACCGAAGCCGCCAGTTTCAGCCTTATAGTTCCGCATATCGTCCGTGAGGAAGATGCTACCGCTGACGTACCAGCCATCATAAGTGGGGCTTACATTGGCGATGGTGCTCGGCAGATTTGACTCGAGCTGCGCGTACTCACCCTGCACCGAGAAGCGGTTATAGACGATCGCCCCCTCGAGATTGAACATGTCGTCGTTTTCGCCAAACCTCGGTGTGGCGACGAAGCGATCGGCTAGGTGTAGATCCGCGCCTCGGGCACGATACCGGATAAGATCCGCAGCCCCCGAGTCCCGAGACGTGCCGGCATTGCGATGCCGATAACTGGCTCCAAGATGGACAACCGTCGAGTCGGTATTGATAGGAGCGACAGTACCGCGAACTGTACCGGCCGTTGCGTCGTCAAAAAAGCCTTCCTGGTCAGAGGCCGTTGCGCCGTAGTAGCCCGTCTGGAACGACCAGTGTTCGTCGCCAATCCAAAGGCCAGCGCCAAGACGACGATCGAGCACGAACGCTTCGATAAACGCCGCACGCTCTAGGAACGTGATGAATCTCGAGCTCGTCATCTCCTCGAGAGAGTTAGCGGCAAAGTGGTTACCGAGGATGATTTCAGACTTCTTCCATGGCCCCCAATTAGCGTAGGCAAGGTAGGCATCCTTAATCGCTGCCTCGTCGCCGGCAAAGTCGACCTCGAATTTATACTTCCAGTCATAGAAGAGGTGACCTTCAACGCCGATACGGCCCCGACGGAGCTCAACAGCATTGATATCGTCTTCACCGGTGATGGCTCTATCTTGATCGATTGCGCCGTAGTCTAGATTGATACGGCCCCGAACCTTGAATTTGAACTTCCCGTCGCCGCTAGATATTTGCGGCGCGCCCTTCCACTTAACTTTCATATCGAGATCGCTTCCGCCGGCATCTGCGGACGCCTTCGCCGACGCGGCCGTGGCATTCGCTGAGTTCGCCTTTGCGTTTGCGGAGGCCGCCCTAGCGTTCGCTTTGTCAATCTCTCTCTGAAGCTGATTCATCTGTCGCTGCATCGCCTGCAATTGGGCTTGGAGCTCTGCAGTCGTTTGCGCATTTGCGGATGCGCTACAAAAGGCAACGGTCCCAACAGCCGCAGTACTTGCGAGTAAGCAAATCCTAACCTTCCTAAGTCCCCCGATCATAACCCCTCTCCTCGCTGATCTAGCTGAGTTGTACGTCTGCTTCGATCACCAGGTTGAGTGAGTCTTTGTTGCCACTTGGACCCGGCGACTGAACGGGCTCGCTCCCTGCGAACCATGGCTACTTTTGTATTTCCAGTGGCATGACGGGTGTATGACACTACGGACACAGAGCGGATTTCGAGAATGCCTGTTGCAGATCAGACACAGCAGAAGGGCAGCTACGAGCGCTAGCTGAGCGGCGCCTCTTTGGGCTTTAAGCGGAAGTCCACAGGGGTCGCTTGAAGAACGGTGGAGGCGCATGGCGCGGCTTGGCACCAACGGCACAGTCGGCCCGCACGACTTACGCACCAAATGGCCTTCGTGAGTGATGCAGTCACCCTGAAGGGAGGTTTACTCTGATGCTTGGTAGTTGCTGCTGCGGGGCTGCGGTGTATTGAGGCTGTTGTGGCCGTCCGTAGCTCAGCGGATGCGATGTGCTGAGCGCCTTGGGATCGTCGGCTATCAAATGGGCGAGAATTTTGCCCTAGCAGGAAGATTGCACCGCAAAGGGTACAATCTTCCTTTGAGAGCTCAATCAGGTGAG
>NZ_JBZMXT010000067.1:0-11428 GCF_058506495.1 Methyloceanibacter sp.
AGGGTCGAGGGAGCGTCAGTCGACGGAACAGGCTTCTCCAACATCGATGATCAGGAAGCGCCTGTAATTTTTAGGGGACAGCGAGATTTCGTACCTGTCAGTGGGGGGCTCGGTGCGCTCTATGACCTCAACAACGACACGGTGCTGCGGGTGAACGGCCAGGCCGTCGAGCGCGCTCCGGCAGGCGCGGAGCTCTTTTCGAAGGGTATACACGAAGCGACCGGGACATTCGAGATTGGCAATCCGTTCCTCAACGAGGAGAAGGCGCAAACACTGGAAATCGGTCTGACGCGTCCGGTTGGAAAGTTCCGCTACGAAGCCTCTGGCTATTACACAAACTATGACGGTTTCATTTTCCGGGAGCTCACAGGGCTCGTCTGCGGCGAAACGCTAGACTCGTGCGCGGCCTCGCTTGACGCGGAGGAGACGTTAGACTTGGTTTTTTTCCGGCAACGCAACGCGACATTCTACGGGACCGAGATATTTGGCGAGTACGATTTTGGCGAGGTATGGCGTGGAGTCTGGGGGATTGATGGTCAGTATGACTTCGTGCGCGCCGAATTCGACAATGGCGAGAACGTACCACGTGTACCACCACATCGGCTCGGCGGCGGCGTTTACTACCGGGACGGCCAATGGTTTGGACGCGTTGGCGTACTGCACGCCTTTGACCAGGATCTGGTGGCGCCCTTCGAGCTGACAACGCCAGGCTACACACTCCTTAACGCGGAGCTGAGCTACGCTGTTAAGACGCGAGGTCCTGCGGGGTCGAGCCCAAGCTTCAATATCGGCGTGCGGGGCGACAACCTGCTGGATGACGAGGTTCTGAATTCGGCCTCGTTCAAAAGACGGGAAAACGTGCTCCTGCCGGGCGCCAACGTCCGGTTCTTTGGAAGCGCCACTTTTTAGTCGTTCGTTGAGAGGCCTTAGTTCACCGGAGCACGCCGGCCGTAGCCGGCAGGACTTCAGAGCGCCCGGAGCATCTAAGGTTTTGACCTGACTAGGCCTCATACCTGGAACAGATGAGCCGATCGTTGTTCTAGAACGGCCGCGCCCTGAGAGCGCGCGTACCACCACCCATGGCTAAGCTCGCTCGAACGTCGCATACGTTATTGAGGCGTGTTCTGAAGCCGCGCTTCCGACACCGCCCGTGACGCGCTCTGCCGATTTTCTTCCGAGACAATCTTCGTGAGCAAAGCTTCCGCGGTACCAAAGTCCTTGGCGTTGCAACTCACGTCGATGATGTAGCGAAAGGCGATATCTCGGTCGGCTTCTTGCTCTATAGCAAATGCTTCTCTCACGGCATCGCTGACGAGACGTGCATAATCCTCGCGGGCCTCATGGCTCTCTTGCGGATCATTGAATGCTCTGATCCGCTCCGAAGCATCAAGGCACTTCAGCTCAACATCAAGCGCAGGAACACCCGCATCCTTTCCTGAGGGATACGAAGTCTGCCCTCGCACCGCTTTCCACATATCGAGAATACCCATAACGACCTCTCCTATGTGATCGCCGCATGGCCAACGGCGATTACTATCAACAAAGCGCGGATTGCTGACCAATGCAAACCCGGCCCAGGCTTCTAGCCACCATCCGGATAGACCGGCTGCGGCTGGTTCGCAGAAGGAGGCTCGCCCTTGTGGACACCACTTGACGAACTCTCAACAGGCTCCTTCGGCGTCTCGGTAGCAGGCTCTTCAGCCATCTGCTCATCTTTCGGCTGCTCACAACCAGACAAAAGAAATGCGGAAAACAGAACCACCGCTAAACCCAAATGCTTCATGGCGCTCTCCCTTATTCAGACGTCCTGCCTGTTTATTTTAGGCTTATAGGACTGATCATCATATAACTCTCTGACTGCTGATCAACTCTAAGACGCATGAATGCTCCCGACACACACTTTTTGGTCCAGCAAGAAACAGGCTACTGAGCGGCGCTCTCCAAGCCTTCTCGACACGACTCGTCTAAGCTTGCGGCAAGGCGTTCACAGAAACTCCTCAAGACCTTCAGACGCGCGTATCGTTTGTCGTTACCCTCGATCAGAATCCACGGGGCCTGCCCCGTGCTCGTGTACTGCACCATATCGTGGACGGCTAACTCGTAATCGTGCCACCTTTCGCGGTTGCGCCAATCTTCATCCGTTAGCTTCCAACTCTTGTAGGCCGTCTTCTCACGCTGTTTGAAGCGCTTCAGCTGTTCATCCTTGGTGATGTGAATCCAGTATTTTAGCAGTACGATGCCGTGCTCACAGAGTTGAGACTCAAAATCGTTAATTTCCGCATAGGCGCGCCGCCAAGCCCCATCGGAGGCAAAGCCTTCAACGCGCTCAACAAGGACTCGTCCGTACCAGGAGCGGTCGAATACGGTGATTCGTCCCGCGCGGGACAGATTTCGCCAGAAGCGCCAAAGATAGTGTTGTGCTAGCTCATCTTCAGTCGGGGCGGCGATGCCGTGAACTTGATAGTTGCGTGGCTGCAACGCTGCCGTAACGCGCCGAATGGCGCCGCCCTTTCCTGCAGCATCTGGTCCCTCGAACAGTAGGATGCTCGAGATGCCCCTGTCTCTTGCGAGTAGGTGCAAGTTATAAAGACGGCTCTGAAGTTCCTTGAGTTCGGTCTCATAGACGGATTTCTCGACTGACTTCTTCATATCGAGCTTGTTCAGAATCGTAATGTCTGAACTCGGCAAGCCGCCTGCGATTTCAACGTCGGCATTGCTAACGTTCTTTTTCGACTCTTTTTTCGGCTTCGCCGACTTCTCGACGGCGCCCTCGACATCCGTGCTCGATACCGGCGACGCATCGAACTTCCGATGCAGGGCATCGAGTAGGGTCGACGTTACCTTCAAGCTCCGGTAGTTGGGGTCGGCACCTTCGACAATGGTCCAAGATGCTTTGCCGATATTGGTGCGGGCGACGACCTGCTCCGCAGCTTCGATGAAGCGATCATAGATCCGCCAGTGTGCCCAGTCTTTCTCGGAGACGCGGGCCAGGGCCAAGGGGTCATCCTCAAGAGACTTCAGGCGCTTCTCCTGTTCCTCATGACTCAGGTGCATCCAGAATTTGACGATCAGCGCACCCTCTTCGGCCAACGCAGTCTCGAAAGCGAGGATGCGCTCCAGACGCTTCAGGAAAGTCGAATCGTCGATCGCGCCATGAACACGATCTAGGACAGGCTGAGAGTACCAAGCGCTAAGGAACATGCCGATGCGGCCGCGGGGCGGGAGATCCCGCCAATAGCGCCAGAATTCAGGCCGGTCCTTTTCGCTGTTTGTCGGCTCATCGTATGCACACGTGCTGAGCCAACGTGCATCCATCCATTGATTGAGTAGCGCAACGCTATCGCTCTTGCCCGCACCGTCGACGCCAGCAAAGACCAAGATGGTTCGAAAACCCTTCTCCTTGAGCAGACGTTGCTGGAGTTCCAGCAACTCCTGACGCACTAATGGGGCCGCCTTCTTGAAGTCTTTCCGTGAAACCGTTCGACCGACTTCGGCGATTTCGAACATTGCATCCCCCTGAAATCTGATCAGTCCAATATATACGCCCGATGCAGCGTCTCAACGAGACCTCAAGCGGATGATCGCGTATCGCAGAATATCCGGAACGATGTTAAGGCGTGTACCTACTTACTCGGTGCTGCAAGTTCGTCATATCCTGACTCGGCAATAGCCGGCCATCAACCGAGCGCCTGGACCGATACAGTCGGTGGCAGCAGGGCAATGTACCGCAATCTCGATCGAGGGAAGTAATGGACGACCACGGCGCTGCTAACGCAGGAGCTCGGCGAGGTGTTCGTCGTCGTCCAGACGTTCGATCTCGATGCCCTTGAAGTCGCCGCGCGACACGACTCCAAGGATCGTATCGCCATCAACAACGGGCAGGTGGCGAAAACCGTAGTCGTTCATCTTACGAAGCGCGTCGATGGCCACGATCGACGGCGCAACGGTAACTGGACTACGTGTCATGGCATGAGTAACTGGAGTCGTCTCGGCGTTTCGTCCCTCGGCCAGGGTCCGCACGGCATCCCGCCCAGTAAAGATACCCAGGAGCCGCTGCTCGTGATCGACAACGAGGACGGACCCTTTCCGGCTTTCCCACATCCGGCGGCAGGCTTCCTGGACTGATGCCTGCTTGCCCAGCGCGAGCAGCTTCTGGCCCTGCAATACGTCAGCAACGGTTCTGTACGTCACGGCTCTCTCCTATCAGGTTCTGCCGAATATTAAGGATTTATGACCCCGCTCACTCCTTGATCTGCATCATTCTCGATATGTCTTTTCAGGCCTCTGTGGGAGCCGAAGAGCTGAAGCCAGCCGAATGTCCCCCGCCATTGTGCCTTGCACGGCGTGCTGGACATTAACTTTTGATTGTCTTCAAGCGAGAGGTTGGACGTGGCGGCTGAACCATCTGTCGAAGAGAAACGAGCTTGCGCGAGGCAGAGTTCTGCGTGGTTGAGATGTGGCACGCGTGCTGAGACGCATTGACCGCTTTGAGCGACAGGCTTAACAAGAGCCCCACGTCCTGAGGGTTTTTCAACAGCCACACGGTGAGGCCTTGATTGACCTCGAACACCAAAGGATGTTGCACAGGTCGCGCGCCCGACCGACACGACCCGTTGCTGGGCCCGGCTCATCTCGCCCGTTACATTTCCGGGCGATCAATCTATTGGGAGCAAGAACAATTTCTGAACGCGTTTTTGAACCGATGACCAAAGCTGAAGTCGTTGCCGCACAGCGCGCCTGGGCACGATGCGTCACCGAGCGTGACGTCGATCAGCTCCTCGAACTTTACGACTTCGGAACACCAGACGAACCGCTACTCTTTAAGCCTACCCTGGCGGACGTCATTCGACTCGATCGCGCAGGCGCGCGATCATACTTCGTGGGCGGTGATCCGAACTATCCCCATGACGCTGGTTTCCTCAATAAGGGGTGGACGCGCGTGGAATTTCAGAGCGCCGCCGGTCCAATCTTAAAAGCGGGTGGGCTCGGCTATAAGGATATGGGCCATTACACCTTCGTCGATGGCGATGGCAATGCTACGCGTGCGGACTACACCTTCGCCTATCATAAGCTAGACGGTCGCGTTCTCATCTCGCTGCATCACTCCTCACTCACCTGGCTTCCTCCGGAAGAAGACTGAACGATCCGCGGACCTTTGAAGCGTTTCGACAGACGGCCCAGAACGCGGCTCGCGGCCGCTTCGCGCAATGAGGTCCGCTGCCGTCCGATGAAAAGCTAACTTCGGCGGTCTTGACACCAAAGTTGCTGCTTGAGCGGCACGCGCGCCCATCTCAGTCCAACCGCAACTGGCACAGCTATATAGAAGAAACACCGACCCCCTATGAGACAATGGCAGGGGCGGCAAAATTGGTTGCGGGGGTAGGATTTGAACCTACGACCTTCAGGTTATGAGCCTGACGAGCTACCGGGCTGCTCCACCCCGCGTCAATTCATGTGGCCTTTGTAGACAAAGGACCGACCCTTGGCCGCGTGCACACCTTATCGGGGCTGCCGCGAAGGGGGAGAACCTTATGGAAAGGTTCGACGATGATTGGACGCGCTAACCTTGCGCGCCCGTTTGGGCCTGCGGCGCTGCGCTTTTAATAGGGGATTCACGACAGCTTTGTAAAGCCTTGCGTGCCTCACGCCTTACTGCGGGCCGCGGGCCGTAAGCCGTTGTTCTCGAAGCCCTGGGCGGGCGTGCTGGCTGATTTGGCCTCGCCTTCCATCGGAATTTCTGGGGGCCCCTCGTCGACCTTTTTCCCCTGCCAGATGAAGTAGATATTGCGGGAATAAATGATCAGGCCCGTCGCCTGACCGATGATGAACACAGGGTCCATCCGATGGATGGCGTAGCTAAGCAGCATCAGCCCGCCGAGGAAGCTGAAATACCAAAACGTCTCGGGAACAATGGACGCCCGGGCCCGCTCCGTTGCGATCCACTGAATAAGGAACCGCATAGAGAACATCAGCTGCGCGAACAAGCCAACACCAAGCCAAACCAGTTCCGCAGCGGACTTATCCGCCCACCATTGCGACAGGCCCTCTAACATGGCCGTTACCCTCTCTGGCTTACAAGTTGAATATGCCGCTCGCCTGCCTTGGCGGCGTCACCGTGAACATGCTCGGCCACGAGTGGAATGTCCGTGCGTTTCCGCAACCATCTTACGCCGACGAGATCGTAGATGCCGATCAGCGCACGACCCAAATTGGTGTACTTCGAATAGCCCGCCAGGCGCGGACGATCATTGACCGATGCAAAGCTCACTTGATGTCCATAGGTCAAGAAAAAGGCCGGAAGATAGCGGTGCATGCTGGTGAAGAACGGGAGAGCCATATAGGCATCCCGATGATACACCTTGATTCCGCAACCCGTATCGGGGCAGCCGTCATCCAAGACCTTGTCCCTCAGCCAATTGGCGAACCGCGAGGCGAAACGCTTCGACCCTTTGTCCTTTCGGGAAGCTCGAACCCCACCCACAAGGGCTGGCTCAGAACCAGGCTCGCCGAGCTTTTCAAAAAGTGTCGCAATATCGGCCGGATCGTTTTGTCCATCGCCGTCCATTGTCGCAATCACCGGAAAGCGTGCCGCGGTGACCGCCGTGCGGAGCGATGCACTCTGGCCCGCACGCCGCGCATGGCGGAGATACCGCAGAGTGCCGCGGGTCGGGATTAGTGCTTTGATTTCAGCCGCCGTTGTGTCGTCACTCGCATCGTCGACAACAATCACCTCCCCAAGAATTGCCTCGGGAACAGTGTTGTAAGTTTCCTCGATCAGCCGACCAATATTACCCTGCTCGTTGAACGCAGGAATAACGACGGAGATGCGGACGGCGCCGCCCGGCGCCCAATCGCCTGGCATGTGATCTCCCACGGAACACGATTGCTGGTCGAAGCGACCATAGTGATGTTCAAGTTTGACGTCCAGATGTAGGATGCAACGCAGCTGACATAATTCTGATAGATATTTCAGCCCTCTAGCGGCTGAGCCCCGCGCCAAGCCTCTGGAGAGGAATCCACGTTGCTTGCCCACGAAAGTTCGAAAGCGTACGGATCGTCCGACGCGCTCATTGGCCCGCCGCTGTCTGATAGGGGCTATGCCCTACTAACCCTTCTATGCCTGGGCATCTTGTTGGCGTTTCGGCTGCTTGCGCTCCACGCATCGAAGGTGGACCTCGTCATGGACGAGGCTCAGTACTGGACTTGGTCGCGTGACTTAGACTTCGGGTATTTCTCCAAGCCGCCGATGATTGCGTGGGTCATCCGGGCGATGAGCGAGACCTGCGGACTCTCGGAGGCCTGCGCGCGCGCCGCCTCCCCGATACTCTACACGCTGACATCGGGACTACTGTTCGTCATTGGCCGAACGCTTTTCAGTGCGCGAACGGGATTCTGGGCCGCAATCATCTTCGTGACGCTGCCTGGTGTCTCCTATGCCTCTGCTCTGATCACCACTGACGCGCCGCTGATCTTCCTATGGACACTGATGCTGTTCTTCTGGGTGATGCTGGTGAAGCATCAGAGCATGGGCTTTGCGATTCTCTTGGGCATTGCCTTCGGCACGGGGCTCCTGGCCAAACAGGCCATGATATATGCGGTGCTCTGCATCGCTTGCCACGCCATCGTGTCCCGCGAAGCACGCGAGGCACTCAAAGGCGGCCGAGCCATCGTCGCCGGACTTATTGCTGTTGCGCTGTTCTCGCCGAACATCTTTTGGAACGCCGAACATGGCTGGCCGACCGCAAGACACACCGGGGACAATATGGGATGGCGTGCACCCTACGTGCACCCGTTCGAACTTCTCGAGTTTATCGGCGCGCAGTTCGCGCTGTTCGGGCCGATCCTCTTTGCCGTCCTCATCCGCGCAGCGATCCGGCAGGTCCAAGACCGCGAAGACCCTCGCAAGACACTGCTTCTCTGCTTTTCACTGCCCATCCTCGTGACGCTGACTATCCAGGCCTTGCTGTCGCGCGCGCACGGCAACTGGGCTGCTACCGCCTATCCCGCCGCAACGATTTTTGTAACGGCGGTTCTGCTGGAACAAGGGCGGCGCACGCTTCTCGCCATTTCCATGGCTCTGCACATTGTTGTGGCGGCCGTGATTGGGATTGCACCTGCCTTTGCGCGGAGCTGGCAGCCGTTCGAGCAATTGCTGTTCTTGCGGTCATCAATCGCCTGGGAGGAAACGGCGGACGCCGTGCGCAAGATTCTGTCAGAGGCACCCTATGGCGCCGTACTGGTAGACACGCGCGATCTTACCGCCGAGCTGCTCTATTACATGAGGGATGTCGACACACCGCTCTACGCGTGGAAGCGCAAGCCTGATCCGCATCATCACTATCAGATGACACGGCCTTTCGTCGCAGGGGTGCCCGAGCCTGTCCTTCTGGTCTCGCTGCACTCTTGCCGGCGGAGCATATCGAAGAAGTTCGAGCGGATGACGCCCTTGGAGCCGGTTGAAATTCCGCTCGTCAGCAATAGGACCCGAACGCTGTACGCCTGTGCCCTGTCGGGTTACCGCGGCGGAGACAAGTAAGTGAGGGACCCGCGGCAAGTCAAAGACGTCAATGATGACTATGATCGCCGGTCGTGTCCTTCGACGCGCCAGCCGGGCGTGTCGCGACGGGTACGGTGAGCTGAACCTTGCCAGCCTTGGCGAAGTCCAAAGTCAATGGCAGCGTGGCACCCTCAGGGAGCTTTTCATCCAGCCCCATGATCATGATGTGGAGCCCACCTGGCTTCATCGAGACAGCCCCGCCTCGATCAACCGTGAGCCCATTCTCGACAGGCCTCATTTTCATGACGCCTTCATCGGTCATCTTCGTTTCATGGATTTCGACCCGGGCGGCTTTGGGCGAGCTCGCACTGCGCAGCACATCTGTGTCGGTCCCAATATTCTGGATTGTCATGTAAGCGGCCGTAACGCGCCCCTCTCCGATCGTGGGGCGGACCCAGGCCTCGGACACAGCGATGCTCGTTCTTTCCTCGGCCCAAACTGCCAGGGCGACGAACAAGAACGCAGCCAGGGTAATCGCCAATGCGAGCCCTATCTCAATCCGGTGTCTCGTCATGCGCCCCATCGTCCCCTCCAGCTCAACCGGCAGTACAAGTCAAAGTGGTAGTCCCATGCGACAGCCGCGGACCTTTTCTTAGACCCTTTAGAGTTCTTAGACCCTTTAGAGCCTGCGTGCTGTGCCGTGGTGTCACGTGCGGCGGTCCGTCGCTCTATGAACTTGCATTGAATCAAGTGCTTGGGGGAATGCTTCGCTGATCAAAGCGGCTGGCGGGATCAGTATCGTCTATGGATGCGAATACGCCCATCGGGCTAAAAATGCCAGAAAGTTCGGAGCGTCAATTTCAAGTCAACCTTTACCCCTTAGGTTCGCCGCGCTCTAGCCAGACTTGGCTGGACCCCAGCATGACCGGCGTCGGCAAACGTCGGCAGGTCTTGGGTCATCGCGATCGGGGGACAAAAAGCTGAAGAAGCGAAGGACAATCCTCGGGGCAGCGAACGCTGTGGCAATAGCGGCGCTGTGCTTGAGCGGCTGCTCGGGGCGCTCAGGTGGCGGCCTGCCCATGGTCGCGACCACCGACGAACGAGAATGTCTTGTTCGTGCAATGTATTTCGAGTCCAACAGATCAAGTTTTGACGGCAGCATGGCCGTTGGAACCGTGGTCATGAACCGCGTGGAGTCCGAGCGGTTTCCCAGCACGATCTGCGGCGTTGTTGGGCAACACAAACAGTTCGCGCCGGGCGTTCTTAAGCGGAAGATGGACCCCAAGCAGATGAAGCCCGCTTTGCACGCCGCCGACGCCGTCCTCAAGGGTGGAAGACACCCTAAAGTGGGCCCGGCCATGCATTTTCATGCGGCTAGCTACAAAAACCCCTACCCGGCGAAATACGTAACCGTCGCAGGCGGAAACGCGTTCTACCTCAGACCCGGCAAGCGCTGGGCCCAGGAGTACCTGCTTGGTCCGGCGGCCGATTGAGGCCACCAGCGACATAGGCAACAAGACGCGGAAAGCCGCCGCAGGCTCACCTGCGACGGCTTCCAACTGGATCTCCTGCACGGCTCGCGGCTACTCGCCCTTCAAAGCCTTCTCGAAGTATTTGTGGACGACCTTGTCCTGGTTCTCGAGCAGCCAGTCAATCGACGGCTGATAGGTCATGGCCTTGTTGATGGCCTGCCACGTCGCCTTGCGGTGAATGTCGAACAGGATCTTGTGGTCGAGATCCTCGACGTCGACGATGCCAGGGTTCAACCAGATCGACACGATAATGCCGAGGTCGTCCGCCTTGTCTTTGGGAATATCGCCGGAGCGCACCGCGTCGAGCACGCCCATCGCCGTCGCGTACTGCACGGTGCCCATAAGGATGTTCGTGTAGCGTGCATCCTCCACCGTCACCTTGCTCACGCAAATGGTCGGCGGCCGCACCATGACGTCGGTGTTCATCAACGCGAGGACACGGCTGTGGCCCTTCACCTGGTCTCCCAAAAGGTTGGCGAAGGCCGATCCCATGGGACCGTCCATTTCGCCAATGGCGACTTCCGGCTCCGCAGCCGTACCGGGCGGTCCGCCTGCAACCAGGCTCTCGCCTACTCTCATGACAATACGGTCAGACATGATCTGTCTCGTTCCCCTATTTTGTTGGCAATGAAGACGATGGAATGAAATCCGCGCGGACTATGGCGGCACGCCCTCGACATCGCAACGCCTACATGCGAGCGGTGCCCCACAGGCAACAAAAAACCGCCGCTGGGGAGCCCAGGCGGCGGTGTTATTGGAGTGGCGACCTGCGCAATGCGTGGTGCCAACGATCATGAAGAGGAGAAATCTCGATAAAGTTCCACGTGGCGCCTGCCATAGCGGCGCCGACGCGAAAGACAACCATCTGCTCTTAGCAAGCCTGGCAACGACCTACTCTCCCAAGTCTTGAGACTTAGTACCATCGGCGCTGGAGCTTTTCACGGACGAGTTCGGGATGGGATCGGGTGTAGGCGCTCCGCCAAAATCACCAGGCCAGCAAAGAACAGTTGGTTATGAAAATCCGGTCCCGTTTTCGGGCACTACCGCGCGTTGCGGCAGCGTCCCACCCATCCTCGTGCTTATGTAGGCCACTAGGCCGGTAGCACAAATAGGATGGGTACTGACAATGAAAGCAATCAAGCCAATCGAGCGATTAGTACTGGTTAGCTTCACGCATTGCTGCGCTTCCACATCCAGCCTATCAACGTGGTGGTCTTCCACGGCTCTCAAGGGAGAACTCGTTTCGAGGTGGGCTTCCCGCTTAGATGCTTTCAGCGGTTATCCCTTCCGTACTTAGCTACCCTGCTGTGCCGCTGGCGCGACAACAGGTCCACCAGAGGTACGTCCATCCCGGTCCTCTCGTACTAGGGACAGATCCTCTCAATTCTCCTACACCCAC
>NZ_JBZMXT010000068.1:0-11398 GCF_058506495.1 Methyloceanibacter sp.
ATAGGCAAAAGAGCACAATTGCCCTCTTAATAGGCTAAGTGTCGGGATTGCGCTCCCTCACGAGGCCCTCTTGGGCTGTAGAGGCGACCAGCTGCCCGTCTCGCGTGTAGAAGGCGCCTCGGCAAAAGGCACGGGCGGCCCCGGAATTGGGGCTGTCTTGGGCGTATAAGAGCCAGTCATCCGCTCGGAAGGGCCGATGAAACCAAAGGGCGTGATCGAGGCTGGCTAGCATCAGGCTCGGATCGAAGACAAATCGCCCGTGGGTAATGAGCGCCGTATCCAAAAGGGTAAAATCGGAGGCGTAGGCAAGGACGCATTGATGCAGGGCAGGATCGTCCGCCAGCGCACCCGTCGCGCGTATCCAGATGTATTGGCCCGTCTCCCGCGTTTGCGGCGATAGGTAGCGCGATAGGTCTACCGGCCGCATTTCGATTGGGCGTTCAGCTTGCCAGTACGCCTTGGCCGGGGGAGGGAGCCGATCCATCAACATCTCGGCCAATGACGCCTCACTCGGAACCTCTTCCGGGCCAGGCACATCCGGCATCGGCGTCTGGTGTTCGAGGCCTGGTTCCTCGCGGTGAAACGATGCCGACATGGAAAAGATCGGGTGCCCATGCTGTATCGCCACGACCCGTCGGGTCGAAAAGCTCTTGCCATCGCGGGTCCGTTCGACCTGGTAGATAATCGGTACCGTGGGATCGCCTGCGCGCAAGAAATAGGCGTGCAGCGAATGGGCCCCCCGATCTTCCACAGTACGCTGAGCCGCCACAAGGGCTTGACCGATGACTTGGCCGCCGAAGACCCGTTGCCATCCAACCTGCGGGCTCAAGCCGCGATAGAGATTGTGCTCCAAAGGCTCAAGGTCGAGAATCGACAGGAGTTGATCGACGGCAGCGCTCATAGGAATGTTCTCATTAGACCATAGGCATGGGCGATTTGCCCGGACCAAAGCCCATAGCAGACTGACCGCAGTCGCGAAACGGGGCTTGTCCGTCACACACCTTGCGGCAGAAGTTGAGGGTGCGCATGCAAGGTGTGGCGTGGCTGCCCCGCCTCGCTTATAGAGGGCGTGTGTTGCCGAGCGAGAGAACACAAAGCAGTTTCCGAATTGTCGTGGCTGGCGGAGGCTTCGTTGGCGGCGCGCTCGCACTCGCACTCGCACGCCTCGCCCCAAAGATTTGCCGCGTGACGCTGGTAGACTCTGTTCCGCCCAATGCGGAGCGCCCCCCTGATGGACGTGGGCTCGCACTTTCGCCCGCGTCTAGGAATCTGCTGAATGCGATCGGGCTGTGGCCTCAGTTGGAGCCGAGCGCGCAAGCAATGTCGGCGATTGAGATTACTGACAGCCCGCTCGACGCAACACTGCGTCCGAATCTACTGGGTTTCGCTGACGAGTCAGGGGGCGATGGCGTGAAGGCTTGGCTGGTTGAAGCGGGGGCACTTCTCGAGGCAATCGCGGGCGCTGTGCACGCAGATCCGGGTGTCGACTTCATAGCGCCCGATACGGTCCAACACTTCCAGACCGACGCCTATGGCGCAAGCGTACAAATGGGCAGTGGACGGACGTTGCGGGCGGCGCTGCTCGTCGCTGCCGACGGCAAGAAGTCCAAATTGCGAGAGCGCGCCGGGATCAAATGTATTGGTTGGTCGTATCCGCAAATGGGGATCGTGGCGAGCGTTGCCCATGAGCGACCACATAACGGACTTGCGGTTCAACACTTTTTGCCCTCAGGGCCCTTTGCCATACTGCCGATGAAGGGGAATCGCTCGTCGATTGTCTGGACCGAGGAAACCGATACCGCGAAACAGCTTGTTGCCGGGGACCAGGAAGTGTTCCTGTCCGAGCTTAGCCGTCGCTTTGGCTATCGCTTGGGCGCCATCTCGCTGGAGGGGACCCCTCGCGCCTTCCCACTCTCGTTCCAGATCGCTCGAGCCTTTGTCGGAGACCGGCTCGCTTTGATCGGCGATTCGGCCCACGTGGTGCACCCGCTTGCTGGCCAAGGCCTCAATATCGGGTTTCGCGATGTCGCGGCTCTCGTCGAATCAATTACCGACAGCGCCCGCTTGGGGCTCGACATCGGGTCGAAGACGTCGCTGGCTCGATATGAGCGCTGGCGTCGGTTCGATAGCGCGTTTTCCGGCGCGGTCATGGACGGCATGAATCGTTTGTTCTCAAACGACAGCGCGCCCCTTCGGGCAATCCGCGATGTTGGTATGGGGCTCGTCGACCGTGCGCCGAGCCTAAAACGATTCCTCATCCGAGAAGCGGCGGGCGCGACTGGTGACGTTCCGCGTTTGCTCAAGGACGAGGCTCTCTAGAGACGTGGCCAGCGATCGCACGCCCCCCGCCGACTTTGTCACCCGCTTTGCGCCATCGCCCACGGGCCTCTTGCACTTGGGTCATGCCTATTCGGCCTTTGAGGCCTGGGATGCCGCGAAGGCAGCAGGGGGAACCTGTGTTCTCCGCATCGAAGACACGGATAGATCGCGCGTTCGGCCTGAGTTCGAGACCGCGATCTATGAGGACTTATCCTGGCTTGGGCTCTCGTGGCCCGAGCCTGTTATGCGGCAATCCGAACGGCATGAGGCCTACGCGCATGCACTGAACCGTCTCGCAGACCTCGGCCTCACCTATCCGTGCCGTTGCACGCGAGCCGACGTCCGGGCGGCTCTCGCAGCACCGCAAGAAGACACTGGGCCCGTTCCGGGCACCCCCTCGGTCTACCCAGGAACATGCCGCCTGCGGCCCATGTCGGAAGCTGGTCCCGGCGATGCGATCCGGTTGAACATCGGTCGCGCATTGGAGCTGCTCCAGGACAAAGACTTGACCTGGCTTGAGACCGGGCCGCTCCACGCAGGGCGAAACGCCCCGGATCAAGAGTCAATGCTGCGCACGCTTGGCGACGTAGTGCTCGCTCGCAAGGATATTGAGACGGCCGCCTATCATCTTGCGGTCGTCGTCGACGACGCAGCGCAGGGCGTAACACACGTCGTACGGGGAGCGGATCTGATCGAGGTGACGCCCGTTCACCGCCTCCTACAGGCTTTGCTCAATCTGCCTGTGCCAGTCTGGCACCACCATGCGCTCGTGCGTGACGAAAACGGCAAGCGGCTGGCAAAGCGCGATGACGCGCGATCTATCCGGGCCTACCGGGAAGCTGGGCGTACACCTCGAGACGTACGAGAACTCTGCCTTGCACAGATAGTATGAGCCAACGGATACTTCGTGTATTCGCTATAGGTCGTCTAGCTTACGGGCTTCTTCCGGGAGCATAACCGGGATACCGTCGCGGATAGGGTAAGCGAGTCCGGCCGCACGGCTGATCAACTCCTGGCTCTCGGCATCGTAGTCCAGAGACGTCTTAGTCAGAGGGCAGACTAAAATCTCGAGAAGCTTAGGGTCGACGCCTCCCGCTTCCGCTTTTGATGTCCTCTCCGTATCGGTCATTGTAGCGACGTACCCGAGCTGTCGTTGCGAGCCGCCAGTTCCATCTCGGCGAGAGCAACCAGGGCTTCCGCGCGCTCTTTCAGGCTGCCGGCCTCGAGAAGCGCTTGCTTTTCTTCGGGGCCGTAAGGGGAAAGGATCGAGAGTGTGTTGACGAGCTGCTCGTTTGCCGCCTCGTTGATCCTCTCCCAATCTGCGTTCAGACCATTTGCTTCCAAGTAGCGTCGCAAGGTCGCGAGGAGACGCACACGATCTACCTCTTCCTCGCCGAGGTCTCGTATGAAGTCATCGGCATACAGACGAAAATCCGTCGCGAAGAGTCTGAATGGCGCATCGGAATCCACTTCGTCGCCAACTGAGAAACGCGATATGCCGGTAAGTGAGATAATGACAGGTCCGTCATCAGTCTCGTTGAAGGCCGTGATGCGGCCCAAACATCCAACTGGCCGGACAGGAAATGATTTTCCCTTCGGCGACTCGGCGGACTCGGCGTTACCAGCAGGTTGCACGACGCCCATCAGACGCTCATTGGCTAAGGCATAGTCGACCAGTGCCAGGTAGCGCGGTTCGAAAACGTTGAGAGTCAATGAGGCGCGGGGCAACAGGATCGCGCCGCGCAGTGGGAAGACCGGCAAGGCCGCGGGGAGATCTTCAGGGCTGTTGTAGAGATCGGTCATATGCTCTCGCCTCGTCGTTTCCGTCAGGCGAAGAGGAGCGAGGACAGTCTTTGCCGGCCCGACAGTGTTGCCGGATCCGTCGCACCCCAGACGTCAAAGAACTGGACAAGTTGCTTCCGAGCGGCGTCGTCGTTCCAGTTCCTGTCCTTGGCGACGATCGACAGAAGAGCTTCAAGAGCGCCTTCCCGGTCTCCGCTGGCGTTTAGGGCAATGGCAAGATCGAACTGCGCCTGCGGGTCGTCGGGCGACTGCGCCGCTTTCTCCCGAAGCGCGTCGGCATCCCCGGCGTCGTTTGATTTACGGGCGAGATCGAGCGCCGATCTAGCGGCGGCGATCGGAGCGCTGTCGGCCTTGTTCGGCGGTGCGAGGGCGAGCGTCTGTTCGGCCCGCTCAAGATCGCCCGTCTTCACGTAGCAGTTCGCAAGGCCTGCGAGCGCCTCCATATTCTCCGGCTCTTCCTGCAGGACCTGCCCGAAGATTTGTGCCGCGGCGTTTACGTCTCCCGCCTCAATAGCAGCTGCGGCGGTCTCAAGGTCAGCGCCGACTCCCACGGTCTCGCCGACAAGCCTGGCGATGAACGCATTGATCTGCGACTCAGGGAGCGCCCCCATAAAGCCATCGACCGGTCGGCCCTCCTTGAAGGCGAACACGGCAGGAATGGATTGAACGCCCATTTGGCCGGGGATCTCGGGGTGCTCGTCGATGTTGAGTTTGACTAGCGCGACCGCGCCCTTCGCGTCGCGCACGGCTTTCTCGAGGATCGGCGTCAGCTGCTTGCAAGGACCGCACCACGGTGCCCAGAAGTCGACGAGCACGGGCCGTTCTCGCGAAGCCTCGACTACATCGCGGACAAAATCCTGGGTCGTGGTGTTTTTTACGGTCTCCGAAGCGGGTGCGGCGTCGCTACCGGCTCCTATAATGGGGGTCTCAATACTCATTGCAAAATCCGGTTGGCCGCGACCTATGCGCGGCGACTAGCGGTTGTTTCCGCCTCAGTGGAAGATGGGCCGTCCTGTCGAGAATCGCAACCTCGCCGTCCTCTAAGGCCTTTTCTTCCGCGAGGCCGCTCACGACTCAAGCGGCAGTATTTCTGGCTGGTGTCCGCAGGCCTGTATGAAGCGCAGCAGGTCGGTCATTGCAAGCCGCGTTGTGGCGCGATTGTCCAAGGGATGACAATTCACCTCTGCGTGCGCTAAGAGCGCCTGGTCAACGACCACGGCGCTGAGCGCCACCGAGCCCGGATGCATCAGGGCAAGCGCCGTGACCGATCCAGGTTCAACGCCGAGCGTTGCCCTCATCTGCTCCGGCTTGCCAAAGCTGAAGCGGCCGAGCCCCAGCCTCTTTGCCAGGCCTTTCAGGTCCACTGTCGTATCTTCTTTCGCGACGACCAGGACAAGACGGTTGTTCTTGTCCCGCAAGAAGAGGTTCTTGGTGTGAGCCCCCGCAAGAGCTCCGCGGAGGGCCCGGGACTCTGCAACGGTGAACAGCGCTTTGTGCTCGACGGTCTCGGTGGCGATGCCGAGCTCATCCAGATACGCAAACAAATCTCTACGCTCTAAGCCCATTGCCTTTGACGCCCGGTTCCTTCAAGGGGAGCCCCTCACAGGGGTCCAAGACGGTTCGCACCCGGCACGCCAGGCCTCAGTAGACAGCCCGCTGGCGATGCACTAAAAGGCCTCGTTGTGCGCCGATACAGGCGGCAAATGATCACGCGAAGGCCTGGAATTCAAGCCTGAGCGGTTTTGGAGTGCGGGTGTAGCTCAGGGGTAGAGCACAACCTTGCCAAGGTTGGGGTCGTGGGTTCGAATCCCATCGCCCGCTCCAATATTTTCGGCAAGTACCTTATCGACTGATTGGGCGGCATGGCCTATGGCGCGGACACGTTAACGCGCAAAAGCGTGTCCGTTGGCGCGGACGCCGAAGCTAGAACCCGAAGCCGCGGCGGCGTTGTAAGGATCGGCGCGAAAAACGCGAGCGATTGCGGTACCGCTCCCGCGTGTACGTTGGCCGCTGCCGAACTGCCGAGCTGCGGCGTACGTTGCGCCGAGGTGAGACGCTGGCACGATGCACCTGCGGCTTGCTCGTATCCCAGACCAAGAAGTCCGCACCCTTCGGCAAAGCAGCCGAGTTGATAGCCGTGTCTGCCACGATCAGGGACGATCCCGGCGTGAGGCGCTCGGAAATCCGCTGGCGCACGTCGGCCGGAATGGAAATGCGATTGAGAACTGATTCCGCGTTCTCTTGGTCATTGAGGCTGATGGCGGTCCAGCTCGCCTTCGTTGCGCCGGGCTCGAAATGCATCGCTGTGAAGAGATGTGTGCCGAGGGGCTTATCCGGATCGCTGAAGCTGACCGGCGTTGAGAACACGCTGGCGAACTTCTGACGCACGAAGAGTTGGCCCTCCGACGGCTCCTTTTTGCCGGCGACTTCGTAGACCTTTTTGAAGACGTCGTCAGTGAGAGCACCGGTGACGGGCATGTCGTTGTCTCTCTGGAAGGCTTTGAGGGCGCCGATCGTTGCGCTCCCACGGGTGCCATCGAAGTTTTGCCGTGGCAGATAGCCCATGTCGGAGAGGATATATTGGAGGTCCACAGTGCGGTCGCGCGTCGTGCGGCGCGTCACCAAAATGCGGAGCGGTTCTTGAGAGATAGGTTCGGCGGCCTCAAAGGCAGCCGCTTTGGTTCCGGCCTTGAGACGCGTCGCCATGACCGATGGGCGCTCTAGGGGCCGCGGTGGGTGGGCGTTAACGCCGAGAACCGAGAGCGCTACGGCGACGGGCGGATTCGCCTTCGTCTCAAGCGTATCGGCGGAAATGGAGAAAGCCGGCTCGCGGGCCGCGTTGGCTTCCGGAGTCGCATCGCCGAGAATCTCTGAAACAGGATCCGCCTCGCCGGGCGCCGTATCAGGCGATGCGGCCTCTTGCTCTGGCTCCCGCGTGTCAGTCAAAGCCGCGATCGTCGCAGCGCTATCGTGCCTCGGTGCCAACCGGTCATGATCTTTGGGCGCCTCGCGGTCAATCAAGCGATCCTGGTTCTTCAGCGCGTCGCCTTGTGTCAAAGCGGCGACGATCTCCTCAGCAGATGGGTTCAATGCAACTGCATCCGCATCTCCCTCGAACGGCGCCGCGTCCGGGTCGATCGCGTGCCGCGTCGTGTCCTTTGGGCTGCGTATGACCTCGATGCCGTGCCGACGCGGGATCGAACCGGTGATCTCTGGGTCCGCCGCCAAGTTGGCCGAAGCAATGCCGCCGAGCGCTCTCGGCGTTGCGGCGTTTGATTTGGCGAGGATCACCGGTAGGCGGAAGGGCCTGGCTGGCGATGCGTCAATGTTGGACTTGCGCATGGGCTTGGCGGTCGGTGCATCTTGGGTCAGCAGCTCGGGCGGCATCGGCGGGGGGAGCGGCTGGAAGAGCGCGGGATGTGCGATCGGCTTCGGCGTGACCATGCTATGCGCCACAACGACCTGAGCGCCGACCTCGGTCATTTTGAAGAGCTTTGGTGCAAAGGAATAAGGCAGACGAATACAGCCGTGCGAAGCCGGATAGCCCGGTATCTGCCCCGCGTGCAGCGCCGTTCCGGTCCACGTGAGGCGCTGCATCCACGGCATGGGCGCGCCCGCGTACAGGTTCGAATAATGTCGGCGCCGTTTCTCGAGAATGCTGTAGACGCCAGCTTTCGTGGCGTAGCCGCGTTTTCCAGTCGAAACGGCCGTGCTCGTGACTACCGATGTCCCGCGATAGATCTTGGCCCGCTGGTTCGGCAGCGACACGATAATGGTCAATGGATCGTTGGGGTGGGCTGTTGCGCCATCCTCCGCCGCCAAGGGCGTCGCCAACAGACCAGCCGCGAGCAGTGCCACGCACGAAACGCCCGCCGATTTGATCAGAGTCCGCATTCTAGCGCCTGTTCGCCTTTTCCAGGTCTTACGCGCACGCAACACCGCAACCGTACTCATTGGAGCCCCCAAAACGACTCGCGAATCAGCCTAAAAGAGGCCTCGGAGTTTGACTAGCAAAGCCTTCCGATTAACTAACGCCCACCCAAGCGTGCGCCGCAAAAGGCTCTCACGGGGCCTTTTCGGAAAAAGCCCGCTTTTGCCGCGCTATTAGATCGGGTGTGCGCCGCAAAAAGGGAAGGCCTGTGGGCTGATCTTCAGCCGCCGAAAACGCAAAAAGTTCCAAGCTGTCTCATTCGCGCAACACCAACCGGAGGCCTTGCCCGAAGTCCGGTGGAATTTGTGAGCCAATGCGCTCCGGGCCGTGGTTGTCGCGATGGGTTCCCTCACCCCTGGGGCCCGCGCTTATTTGACGAGTAGATCCGCTAGCGCGGCAATGTTGTGCCCGTCAGTGTCGTCCGCATCGCTTGACAGGGCGATTGCCACGAGCCGCCCCGGTTGCTTTCGGAAAGCGCGCTGGAAGTCCACTGCTAGTGCCGCATCCTCCGCAAACCACTTTTCCGCCGGCGCGTCGGCTTGCCGCTTGAGAACCGCGCGTCCCCGTCCCTTGAAATAGGGGATTGTCTGGATCGTGCCGGGCTGTGCCGACCCGCCCCAGACATAGGTGAGGATGTCGGCGCGTCCAGACCGCAGCAGCGCCTTCAGGTCGGTCTGACCGGAAGCGTCTCCTGGATCGGCGAATGCGAAATAAAGAGCCAGAATTCTGTCGTCGCCCCCTTTGCGCGTGAGGTCGGTCGGCCCGACGCCCAACGCCTTGCGCCAACGCCACATGGCCGTTGTGGCACCTGCGGCGCTAGCTGGCATGGCGCGCCAGAGGAGGCCTGCGCCGCCAGCCGTCTCTATGCGAACGCCATCCTTGCCTTTTGCGGTAAACGTTGCCGCCGGCCGCCCCGGGAAACTAACAGCCTGCCAGCCAGACGCTGAGAGACTAGGTCCGAACGGGATGGCGAGCCCGCGCACCGCTGCGGCTTCACGCGCCAGTACTGTGCCTATAGGACTGACGAGAATGCCGCCCGTCAGCATTATGGCCGCCACGGCCATCAGAAAGAGTGCTTTCACCGTCACAGGAGCTGGGCGGCGTCGTCCGAGAGAGTGAGAAAAGCGAGGTCGCATGATGTTCCCTGCAAATAGTGCCATATGCGCCCGATAGTCCGCTCGCCACATTGCTGGTTCCAATGCACGCGATTCTCGCCGTAGTGTGCCGGCAAACGATCAGAGCGCCCCGAAAGTCCAAACCATAGTCGATGATGCCGTTCACCCGAGATGAACATGACGTGACTGCGGACGTTGAACACGACGCTCAGGTGGTTGCCCACAGCTCAAGCGACGGCACCCCGCCTCATGCCTCACCGGTAACGCTGATCGGTCCCCATACGGATCACTATGTCTGAGATCGCGAGACCAGCCGATCGGCGCGGTGTCGTGGGGTGGGCCCTCTTCGATTGGGCAACGCAGCCTTACTACACGCTCGTCGTCACGTTTCTGTTCGCACCGTATTTCGTGAATGGCTTTATGAGCGATCCTGCTGAAGCCCAGTCTCTTTGGGCCTTTGCGACGAGCGCCGCACAACTGGTTGCCGCCGTTCTTGCGCCTGTTCTGGGCGCTATTGCCGATGCTGGCTTACCTCGCAAGCCGTGGATCGGCGTGTTCTCCCTCATGCTCGTTATTGGCCTCGGCGGTTTGTGGTTCGCCGTGCCGGGTTCCACGTCTGCGATTCCGCTCGTGTTGTTGTCGTTTGGAGTTGCCACGCTTGGCGTTGAGCTCGCCACGCAGTTCAACAACGCGATGATGCCGGGCCTGGTCTCCCAACGACGCTTGGGGCGACTGTCCGGCCTTGCCTGGGCACTGGGATATGCGGGTGGGCTGGTGAGCTTGGCGCTCATGGCAGGCCTCCTCGTAACGAGCCCGGATACGGGCAAGACGCTTTTTGGCTTGAGCCCCATCGTGCCACTCGATAACGAGACGCGCGAGGGCGATCGGCTGGTCGGACCGTTTTCGGCGCTTTGGTACCTTGTATTTGTCCTACCGATGTTCCTTTTCACACCGGACCGCCATGCGGTTGCGGCCGCGCAAAATCCCGTGCGCGAAGGGGTACACCGGCTTCTAAAGTCGTTGCGGGAGTTACTGCGGGCCCATCGGAACGTTGCGCTGTTTCTGCTTGCGCGCATGCTTTACGCGGATGGGTGCGCCGCGGTCTTTTCGTTTGGGGCCATCTACGCGGCCAGCGTGTTCGGTTGGGGCGTTACAGAGCTCGGGCTCTTCGGCATTCTCCTGACAGTCGCCGCCCTTCTCGGCGCGTGTCTCGGTGGCCTCGTGGACGACCGCCTCGGCTCGAAAACGGTCATTGTTGTGGGGCTGCTGGTATTCATCGTGGGATCCATCGGCGTCTTGTCTATCGACTCGGTCGAGATCCTCTTCGTGGTGCCGGTGGCGGAGAAGAGTGCAGGCGGCGGTCTGTTCGCCTCATTCGGCGAGCAGGTGCTGCTTCTTTTTGCGCTGCTGATTGGCATTGCGCTCGGCCCGATCCAGGCCTCGAGCCGGACGCTGCTCGCACGCATTTGTCCGCCGGATCAGACCACCGAATTTTATGGTTTCTTTGCCTTCTCGGGAAAGGTCACGGCGTTCGCGGCGCCATTGGCAATTGGTATCGTGACAACGCTCACGGACAGCCAGCGCCTCGGAATTTCAGTGAGTCTGGTCTTTCTGATCGCCGGACTCGTCCTGCTACTTCCTGTCCGGCCTTCACGGTGAGCAAGCTGAGCGAGGCGTCACGCCAGGGACACGCCAATGCCTGATCCTCGCTAAGCGTTTGGCCGGATAGACGCGAGAGATGGAAATGCGCAGCTTTTCACGCTACGCTAATTGTAATGGCTTTCTTGAGTTTTGCACGCGATAGAAGGATCGGGGGGCGATCATGAAATACTTGGGTTTGGGTGGTGCTTTGCTGGCAGCGCTGATGCTAGCTGCTTGCGAGAGGCCAAAGGACGAGGCGGCCGATAAGGACGCGGCGCCTGCGGCCGTCGAAAGCGACGTCGCCAAGGAACCCGCCGCTGTGGAAGAGGTAACGACGGAAGAGACTATTGTGGTGCCGCCTACCGTGTCTGAGGATGCGCCGAAGGCACCCCACAAAGGCGAGCCGCCGTCACCGAACCAGCCGCAGCCGATTTATCCGGATAGCGCCGATACTGGCGATGCGCCCGCCGCCGTTGAGGAAACAGAGATGACAGAGGGCGTGATTTCCGTGCCGCCGACTGTCTCGGAGGATGCCCCGAAGGCACCCCACAAGGGTGAACCGCCGTCACCGAACCAGCCGCAGCCGGTT
>NZ_JBZMXT010000069.1:0-11301 GCF_058506495.1 Methyloceanibacter sp.
ACGATCAGAGAAGGACGATGGCCCTGCTACCGCTTTGCGATGGGCAGATTGGTACCAAGGTATTGCGACGATGGCGGCCCATCAACGCGCTTCAGCCGCGATTCAGGTTGAGCTCACCAGCCATCCCGATCATCCCGAGCTTCTTGCCGCGCATGCCGATCTACTCCTTGATGGCTACAAGCATGGATACGACGACGATCCGCGTACCGTGGAAGACGCGGTGCGTTTGATCGATCGCGCCAAAGATGCCTCTCCAGACAATCCGCGCGTCCAGTTCGTCGATTCCTTTATGGCGTTGCATCTGGGCGATAAAGTCCAGGTCATAAAGATCGGTCGTGCGCTAACTGAGCCCCACAACTCGAGAATCAATCGGGCACGGGGGACTTGGATGATGGCTTTGGTTTCGGATCCATCAGAGCTGGGCGATCGACCAGAGTGGGGCCTGTTCGATCAGACGGGCCTTCCCGGCTGGATCCACCACGCCCGGTTTGTTGTCTCTTATGCGAACGGTGAATATGAGGACGCGCTACACGCGGCGATGCGATTCGGAATGCGGGACTGGTATTGGGGCTATATTGACCGCGCTGCGGCACTAGCCCAGCTTGGGCTTAAAACAGCTGCATCCCTCGAACTGCAACAACTCGTCCTTCTCCATCATCACTTCCCGAGTAACCCCGAGCGATTCCTATCCTCCTACGTGCCAAACGGCTGCTTGGTGGAGCACATCAAGGAAGGTTTGGAGAAAGCCGGTCTCTCAAAGTTGGATGCTCACTAAGGAACACCAGGTGAGTCAAAGCCGGTTTGGTCAGCATTGTCTTCGAAGACCAAGTATTCCTCCCGTGATCCAGTTTTAGCCGCTAAGGGATTGACTTCGCGATGGCACGCGCAAAGGCCCAAGTATCGTATCGCTTCCCCGTGGCGAAGGAGGCAACGACGAGATTCTTTGATGGCGAAACGTAAAGCGTTTGACCGTGGAAACCGGACTTGCCGAAATCCCCGTCCTTGAGGACGAAATCCCACTGGCGTGTTTCAAAGGCGGCGGGCTCGCCCAGATAGGCATCGATCTTGGGTTTGAGCATGCCAGCACTGTAGATGGCTGGGCGACCATCCTTTTGAATTTCCCGAACAAGACTGTCTGGTATCAGCTGCTCTTTCGCAATTGTGTTCCAGCTGCCCGTAAAGAGCATACCGTAACGCGCCAGGTCGCGCAGTGTGGTGTTTATTAGGCCATGAGCTCCAGGAGCCCCTGCGGTGGATACTTGGATAAGGCCGTCCGCTTCAGCTCCCATTTTCTGCCAGATCATTTCGCTAACCAGTTCCGCGTAGGGCCTTCCAGTTACCTTTTCAGCGAGCCAGGCGACCACGAACGTGTTGACGGACGTGTACTCGAATTTCTTACCGCTTGGTTTTTGCCGCTTTAGCGTTGCAATGTAGTCGTAAGTGGACTTTGGAGCTTCCCCGGTTGCGGGCTGAATGCCCAGACTTGCTTCGAACAATCCATAGGGCGAAGCGGGATTGGTGTAGGCCTCTGGATCATCGGCTTCCAGCCCGGTCATGCCAGATGCATGGTCAAGGATATCGATAACCGGTGTCCCCTTCCATTCTGAATCGGCGAGTTCTGGAATGTAAGTCTCGATGGACTTGTTAACGTCAATGAGTCCTTGTTCCTCCAACAACCCGACAATCGTACCGGCAACGGACTTCGACACTGACCACCAGATATGCCTATCGCTCGGTCGCATTCGTGGGTAACGCTCGTAAATAATCTTACCATCGTGGACCACGATGACCGCATCGAGATGCCTCGCTGTCCACTCGTCCAGCGTCATCTCGCCCTCAGCAGTCTTGGCTGTTGTTTTGCCAATCCCATCGCTTGGGGCAGATTCCAATACAGACACTTGATCCGCACGGGGGATCCACGCGTGCGGGAAGAATCGAGCCGTGTTCAGGTAGGCAAACCGAGAGAGGTCAATGTCTTCACCCGAATTCCACGTTCCCAAATCGAACCTTTTGTGAAGCGCGAGCGTCTGCTCCAAAGTGTATCCCTTCTCTGGATGCAGCTTCGGTGACTGTTCCTGTCGCTCCTGCGCAAACGTAGCCGTTGAAATAAGGCAAGCGCTAGCCAGGCAGCTAATGGTTATGCCCAAGGTCTTCATAGGGTTGATCAGTCCTCTGTTACTGATATCAGCGCCACCACGAGCGTGTGTTGTCCCTACGCTGACGCGCGCGGCGCCCGTCGGCTCGTCTAGCGCCAACCCGGTATCAACAACGACTGCAAGGACAACGATGCCTCGCTAGTTTGTCTTAATCGACAGGCCACTGAGATCGATCGAAAGCTCAAATCAGTAGTACTCTCAGGCTAACAACGGCCAGATCTCTGGGTAAGCTGTTACTAACACCCAAGAGGCGCAGACAATCCGGTTGGCGCCAATCTCGACCGCATCCCAATCATAAGGTTGAGTTGACGCCAACCGGAAGCCCAAGAGAGAGTCCATGTTGTGGCGGCGTCGGGCGGCCGCGAGCTTGATGGGAACGGCAATGTTCCGCCGCTGGGCGATACGATAGATCTCCCGATCTCGTCCTGGACCAATAGGATCGGCGCCGCTGAACTTGGTAGGGTCGGGACCGACCCAAACTTCGACCCGATTGTCCGGGCTTTCTTGTATGCGCGCGCACCCAAGATTCTGGTGCCGCGGGAGACCGCGCACGACGCTGACCAGTTCGAGCTGGCGTTGCCGGCAAAGCAACCACTCATAGGTGAAGAGCGGGCTTACGCGTCGCCTATCTTGCATGCGCAAAAGATACTGATGTCCGCTTTTGGCACAAAGCGGACTTCTATCGTGACTGCGGCCATGTCGGCTTATGGGAGCAAAGCGGACGTTCCCACTTTGCCCATCAACGTCGGCTAATGACCCAAAGCGGACATGTCACCTAGCAGCGCGCCAGTTGGGGAAGCCTCAGTTTTCAGCCAAACCTACCTCTGAAACGGCACGCGCACCCCGTGACGATCAGGACCCGAGCTCCCATCGGCACTCATAAACATAGTCTGCTTGAGGATTCACCAGAGACCACCCGATCAGAGAGCCATAAGGATGGTCAATCTTATATCTTACGTTCATTATCTTGGGCGGCGCGCTTCTATCGACCGGGTAATTCACTAAGCTGTAGTTTTTGTAGGGCTGGTCGAGTGGAAACAAGATCCAAACGGAGATGAGGTCCGTTTTAAGACTTGGCACGAACTGGATCTTCGCAGCCTGTGGAACCTCCGTCAGTAACTCAGTCTCAATCGTGACGGCTTCTTCTTTGGGCACCTGCGAAAAATCATACTCAAACTCATAGAGTGTTCGTTTCTCGCCCTGCACTTCGATTGGTTTGGCGAGCCGGCGAACGACGCGCGGAACTTCGCCATTGGATTCACGAATCTTTACTTTTTCGACCCGGCTGGGAAAGGCAAAAGTTATACGTCCATCACCAGAATATGATTCAAGGAGCTTCAAAGTCATGCGATCTCGAACGTAAACGAGCACGTGACGATCAGATAACTGTTTCTCAGAAGGCTCCCAGCGCAAATCGTATATGCGGCTATGCGTGAGCACTTCCACTCCTTCGTAATTCAATTCTGCCGGCTCTGTGAGTTCCTCAACTTTCTCGTTGACCCAATCTGTCGTTGGGTTCGATTTAACTAAGGTCAGGATTTGGCGGATATCCGGATCGCCACTAGCGATGGCGTCGATGACGCCAGCCTGCATCTGGGCTCGCTGGTAGAGGCTGTAGACCTGATATGGGGCGTAAAAAAGCAGCAGGAAAGCGATCGCGGCATAAACAAAGCTCGGCCAATCGCGCCAATCCACGAGTGTGGTCCATATACGTCGACGACTCGACTTGCGAAGTCGACGTGATAAGCGCGTTGTTTGGCTAGGCGTATCAGACTGAGCGCCTACTAAACCATGCCCCTTCCTGCTTTTTCGTTCATTTGGAATCGGCACCCAGGGTGGCAACTTGGGTATCTCGGATACGTCAAACACCTCTTCCTTACAACAGACTTTGCGGGCCACTTCATAGCCATGCTGAGCAAGAGCATTGACCTCTTGGTTCGAGAATCGATCAAGATCTGTTCGTATCGATTTCAGTTCCGTTTGAACCACCGGCGGTAAAGCTGTGGGATCCTCTGACAGGCTTACGATCTCGGTGATGGGTAGAAATACGAAGCCTTTCCGATGGCCAAAAATTTCTCGCTCCAGCTGCCAAACACGATCCCATAAGATGTCGGAGGCACGCACGGATTGGCCAATCAATCCCAACGCCGCATCAGTCATCATCTGAAAAGGTTTTCCGGCATCGCTTACCAGGACTGTTTCTAATTGCGGGTCCTGATGTTTGAGCCAGGAGAATGCCCGTAATCCCATGTTGTCGTAGACGCCTCCGTCGGTGAAGAACTCTGTGGGGAACTCACCTTCAGGGACACCCAAGTCAGCTGCTGTTATCTCTACGGGCGGAAAAAAACCAGGGAAGGCAGAGGACGCCGCGACTACCCTTGGAATGCTCGCTATCCTTCCACATACCTTCTCAAACTTCTGACGGCCGGCAGCCCCTCTGTGCGCCATGAACAAACCGTCCCGGTTAAACACGGACAGGACGCCGGTACTCACGTTTGTTGTCAAAATGTGCAGCATCGGCCGCTCTGGAAGTTCGTAAAGGCAGCGGTCGCCATAAAGATGTGCTCTGTAATATCTTTCAAGGATCGCGTTTGGAGTGGCTCTACGTCGATTGAATAGGCGGAGCCTAGCCAAGAACCGCAATGGAATTTGCATCGGAAGTCGACGGACGATGTGGTTACGCACATCGAACTGGACAAACTTGATGATCTCCGACGCGGCTTCAGCGAAGCTTTTGTCGTCTCCCGTGTATCGATGCCAATTCAGCACCAGGTGTGCAGCAAGGATGCTGCCGCCTGAAACTGATGCGATATCGGAAACTTGCTGAAGCTTGCCGGCGTCTCGTAGGAAGCGAATAACACCAAGATGATAGAGCGTGGCCCGGAAACCACCACCTGACAATGCGAGCCCTAGTCTCGTCATATTCTCGGCAATCGCGTCATTCTCAAGTTTGCTTGCCAAAGGCGGCACCTCATCGAAGATTGTGTCATTCGCGCTTTAGCGGATTAGCACAACATTGATATCGGGGATGTCACCTTCGCGCCGAGATCGATGTCTGCACAGTGCCAAAAAGCGGACGTGGCCGAGAAGCAGTGTATTGGCTTCACCGCATTTGCCCCTGGGCTCTATCGCTTGAGGCTGAACTCGACCTTCTCAACGCCTTCAGGGACAGCGGCGACGAAATTGAAATCTTCAATATCAAGGCCGATGCTCCATGCGTCCATGCGCGCCATGTATTGAGGCTTTGAGGCATCGCCCACGAAGTCGATCACGAAGCGTCGCGGTACAGGAGTCGAGTCGGCCTCAATCCAAATTTGCCAATCAGCACCCACGCTCTCGAATGAAAGCTGATGACAGGGCACCCCATCGATGATGCGAACACCGATGTATTCAGCTGAGAGGATGTCTTTGCCCAGAGTTTTGTTCACGTCTGAACTCAACAAGTCTGCAAATGGGATCTGGGCGTCATATTCGTCAATGACATGATCCAACATGGCATCTGTTGTGCCTTGGAAATCAATGGCCATGACCTCATTGGCGTCGCGACGCCATAGCGTCAGCTTCGAACCATCAAACCAAATCGTCGAGGCGCTGCCATCTTCTCCCTCAGCATGAATGTAGAGGTCCCCAGGACGCTTCAATAAAACTGCACCAGAACGTCCAGTCTTGATCTTAATCCCCGACTCCCGCACGACGTCGAAAAACGACTTGGTACGAAATGAAATCGTCTCGCTATCCCCAAGGTAATCAGACATGCCCTTGAGAATATCGATGGCCCTTTTGTCAACTGGACCATCATCATCCTGTGCATAGCTCGGCAGCCACGATGCCGAGGTAGCAATCACGGCCATGACACCGGCGAAAAGAATCTTCAGACTCGTGTTTTGGGCTACATGCCGCGGCATCTTTCTTTCTCCCTCCCACCAAGACATCAAAAAAACACACCGCCTCAACGGCGGCGCTTATAGTTCTTCTTCGCCTTGTTATACCCTTTCTTGTAAGCGCTCTTCGTGGCGCTCCGGACGCCCCGGTAAACACCGTAAGTGGCAGCAGCACCAACAGCGGCCCTCGCTGCAGTTCTGCCGGGAGAGCGATAGCCAGTCCCGTGGCAGCAATATCTGTCATGTGGAGGATAGGGATGGCTGTGGCAGCAGTGAACGAGTAGGAACTGGCCATAGATTTTGTCGGGATTTACAGGCTGAGTGTACTTCTCAAAGCCGATTTTTAATGGCGCTGCGGAGATTTCGGTTGGTACGAGAAGCGTCACCGCCAAAGCAATAGCTATGGACTGTAGGTACTTCAGCCATCCGTTCATCTTGCCAACCCTCGTGTTAGTCGCTTCGACATGTTTGCTGTGTGCCACCAAAGGGCATTGTTCGCTTTAACCTACGTCAAAGGCCTACGTTTGAATAGGACGTGGACCAAGAGGCACATTTCTTCAAAATAATTCAGTCCGCTGCCGGAGGGCACGGGCGTAATGTCCGCAAGCGGTCCCAAAGTGGTCATCGATGCGGATGGGCTTGATGTCTGCTAATGACCCAAAGCGGACGTTTCGTGGACAGCTACGCATTGGCCCGCCTCCCAGCAGCCCAATAGATTGGGATGTACAAAACGGGTTTAGGTGCGCGACATTAGTAGCAAGTCTCTTTGATCCTCGATCCCACGACAGGAGAGCGTCTATGGCGGCAGCAGCTAAGGTTCCGAGGAACCCGGTTGAGCGATGGACGCTCATTGTTCTGGCCGTAATTGTGGTGCTTTTCTTCTATTCGATTGTTGCAGACAGGATGACGCCGTATACATCGCAAGCACGTGTGCAGGCATTTATTGCGCGCATGGCACCGGAGGTCGCGGGCCGCGTCCTAGAGGTTCCCGTACAGGATAATCAGCGCGTCCAAGCGGGCGACTTGCTGTTCCGAATAAATCCAGAGCCCTTCGAAATCGCGCTCAAGGAAGCGCAAGCGAGACTGGCGATCGCTACCCAAGATGTTGGAGTAAGCAGTGCCGCCCTTGCTTCAGCTCAAGAGCGTTTGGTCGAAGCCGAAGCGGAACTCGACAATGTCCGGGAACAGGCAAGCCGCATTCTAACGCTTGTTGAGAAGGGCGTGTATGCAGCTGCAAGAGGCGATACCGCCAAGAAAGAAATTGAAGTCGCCGAGGCAAATGTTCGCGAGGCCAATGCTGAGGTGGAGAAGGCTCGTCAGGAATTGGGACCTGAAGGCGACAACAATCCTCAAGTGCGAGAAGCCCTGGCAGCCGTCGAGCAGGCCACCTTAGACCTTACGCGAACCAAGGTCTTCGCACCCTCCGAGGGATATGTCACGAACTTGCAGCTGACGGATGGGCAATTTGTTTCGGTCGGCCAAGCCGCTCTCACATTTATTGACGTTGGAGATGTCTGGATTAACGCCAACTTCCGTGAAAACAGCTTGGAGAACATCAAGACCGGTGACCCTGTGGGCATTGTGCTCGATACGCTGCCTGGCCGTGTTTTCTCAGGTAAAGTCGTGAACACGGGCTGGGGTGTCTCTCAGGGGTCCATTGATTCTGACACAGGACTACCGAATATCAGCGAGCCCAAGGGGCTCGTCCGTACGCCGCAGCGTTTCACAGTCAAAGTTCAGTATCAGGAAGACTATGAGCCCGGAACAGTGCGCTATGGTTCGCAGGCAAACGTTATCGTATACGCCACTAACAATGTCGTTGTTAACGCCATCGGTGCGCTTTGGATGAGACTCGTTTCGGTGCTGACTTATGTCAGCTAAAGGCGTCCCCATTGCACTTGAGGAAGACAAACGGGCTGAAGAGCATAGCCTCGCGTTTCGGTTGGCCTTCGCGGCGGCGTTTGGCTTTACGATTGGTCATTCGCTAAATTGGGACTTTCCCTTTTTGCCCCCGCTCTTCGCGGTCCAACTGCTTATTGGCAGCAGTGCCTTTGGCATGAGGCAAGCCCTTGTGTTTGTTTTTCTGATCGCAGCCGGATGCACCCTCAGCATACTGATTGCGCAGATCTTTATCGATACGCCGCTTATTCTGGCTCTGGTCATTGCGCTGATCCTATTTCTCTCGTTTCTATTGTTAGCGCGGCAACAGTCCGTAACCTTAGCAAACGTCATGCTAATCACCGTGTCCATCGTCCCCTTGACAGCGGCCACGTCACTCGACTCGGCTTATGCACTCGCTAATGGCTTACTTTCGGGAAGCATCCTTGCGGCGCTCTTAGTGTTCCTGGCTTACGCAATATTTCCCGCTCAGCCGCGTGTAAAGCAGAGCTCACAGGCTCCTCCAACCGTCGAAGGCTCGCCGGTCAGGCGCGCGCTCGCCAATACGACGGTACTGTTGAGTCTGGTGATCCTTTTCTTACTTTCCGGATCGCCAGTTAGTGTTGTTGTCCTCATCACGGCGCTAACCATTCTGCGTCAGCCGGATTTTGCAGGCTACGACGCTGCTCTGGCGTACCTACATGGCAATCTCACTGGCGGGCTTTGCGCCTTTGTCGCGTATTTACTAGTTACCTTTCTCCCGTCAGCCGCCTTCTTGTTGCTAGTTGGTCTTTTGTTTGGCCTCATTTTCGGGGGAGAGATCGCGAAAGGCGGTCAGCAAGCGTCGGTCAACGCGGTTGCTCTAGTAACCTTTTTGATTGTCCTTGGGATTGGCCTTGCGCCGTTGCCCGGCGATAGCGGCTCGGTTTTCGTTGAGCGTGTCCTGAATGTTATTCTCGCGGCTGCATACACGATTGGATTAGCTAGCGTCGCTCGATTAGCCTTTGCCGTTCCGAAGACGGACGGATCATTGAGCCGCCTTTAATACCCTCATGGCTTGATCCAATTTTGTCTCCCGTGGAGATGCTCAGCACGTAAAAGAGAAAGCTTGTGGAAAGCCCGAGCATTAAGATGCCATTTGATGCCTCCAAAGCACCAAGAATTGCGTGATGGCTGCTAAGCGTGATGTCTCCGTATCCAAGCGTTGTGAAGTTGACTAGAGAAAAGTAGATCGCTCTTGACACGTCTTCTACTTCGCCGATCGCAACAAATACGGCTGCCCACACACTGACCTGAAGAAACATCCCGCAAATTAGCGCAACGACAACAGCGCTAAGAAGCGTCGTCTCATGTACAAAGCCTTGCCGAAAGTGTTTGCTCGCATGAACTGCGCGGACCGCGACGCGCAGCGCTGCAATCACAGCGCATTGGATGATCGCACAGATCACTACGATAACGATCCCCAACACAAAGTTCATCTCGAAGATATGCTCCGTTTCAGTCCTGTGCCGATCGCATCCAGGTTGTGAACATGCTGTAGCCGAGCGCTAGGACGACGGCTCCCACGAATAGTCCAATCACACCTGCACGCATCAGGCCGCCAATTGCGCCAATCAGGATAACGAGCACGGGGATATCTAAGCCACGCCCCAAAAGCAAAGGCTTCAGGAAAGCATCGCTGAAGCTCACCATAAGCGACCAGATCGTGAACAGCAGTTGCGTAAGCGCGCTATCGGATGTTGCGATCACGTAGACGATTGCGGGCCCCAAAACTATCAACGGCGGAAGCTGCGCCACCGCCAAAATCAAAATGAGGCCTACCCACACCGCGGCCCCAGGCACATCCGCCAGAAAAAGACCGATAGCAGCAAGCAAGGCTTGTAGAACGGCTACCCCAACCACGCCGTAGGCCACACTCCGAACCGTGTGGGTAGCAAGATCAACAAGCGCTTCACCTTGCGTGCCGCCAAGCCGTGCACCGATTGCCCGAGCGGTGCGGTCACCGCCCTCCGAGTGCATTAGCAATGCCCCCGCGATAACGATAGCAACGATTGTCAGAAGGAAGGCGATGCCGAAACCGGAAATCGTGGAGGTCAGCCATGCTAGTGCGCTCCTGATCTGCGGAGCGAATTGGGTTAGCGCAGTCTCAAAATTGACCGAGGCCTGCTTCCAAACTCCATAGACGTGATCCCCAATCAGCGGCCACTCGGAGACTGAGGAGGGTGGGGATGGAATGCGGATGGCCTGCTTGGCCTCTTGAACACTTAGCCACTTCAGACCGTCAATTAGAGACTCTGATGCAACAAGAGCCGGGACCAGGAGAACGGCTACCCCAACGAGAACGAACAACATTGCGGCCAGCTTCCGGCGTCCGCCCAGTAAAGCTGTGAGCCAGTTGAAGGCCGGGCTCAGCGCTATGGCGAGAACAATCGCCCATACCAGCACGAGGAAGAAAGGTTCGAGGATCAGGAAACACCAAAGAGCCAGGCCCCCTACAACAAATAGCCTCATTGCTATCTCGGTGGCTTTGCGCTGCAGGTCCCAAATCTGTGACCGATCGCCTGAATCGTTCATAGGATCGTCCCCCAACGAATTTTTTGCGGCCAAAGCTCTAGGCTGATCTGGCTACTCTAGCCGAGAGGCGCAGTAGGCCAAAATGAGTCTGGAATGTCTGCTTTTGTCACTTAGCTGACATCAATGCAGAGGCTTATGATGTCTGCTTTCGGGTATAAAGCGGTCGTGCTCATGCAAAGCGCGCAAGTTGCCACGGAGCCGCTCGCGGAGACTCTCAACTGCTCCACACAGCACCGTGAATCAGCGAGAGGTTTGAACCACGTCGTTCTTACACAGCGTTATTGGTAATGCGCGCTACCAGTTTCTACGTCCTGATCACGACAAGCCCGATAGCAATATCGCAGACGGGGTACTGATTAGGAGAGAGACGATGAAAGAGGCACTTCTTGCACTGACGATCCTCGCAGCTTCTGGCGCACCGGTTCTGGCCGACGGTTTCCCGAACCCCTACCAAACCAACATGCCGCGCTAAGCGTCGCACTGAGTAGCAAAGCCCCGGTCCTCCTTCCCTGGCCGGAGCTTTCGCTTGTCTGCGTGGCCCAGTGATCCAAATGTCTTGCCTCGGCGTGAAGTGTCCACTCGGTAAGGCTTCGCTTCCTGCCCCCACATTGAAGCCTTGGCGGTATACTGTCCTACGCTCCAGTGCCCCCGCGCTGGGGCTTTCGTTTTGTCAGCGTGTCGATGGTTTTGCGTTGCAGCGTGACCCGGTGAGGCGTCTAGTGCTACCAAAGACAGGCGTCGGGTTAGGTCCCTAGCCTAGGCGCGCTCCCTCTTAGAAGTTTGAGGTGAGCCCAAGGAGGGAGCCCCGCGCC
>NZ_JBZMXT010000070.1:0-11275 GCF_058506495.1 Methyloceanibacter sp.
GCATAAAGTCTGGCATGTCTCAAACCTCTACAGCATTGAGGAACAGGAGAGGCTTGGCCAGCGTCTCTGCGATGCGACTTTCGCGGATCGCGTGTTCTTTGCAAACTCCGGCGCCGAGGCGGTTGAGGCGGCGATCAAGTGCGCGCGTCGCTATCACTTTGCTAACGGCGCACCCGAACGTTACCGGTTGATTACGTTCGAGGGCGCTTTTCATGGCCGAACTCTCGCCGCCATTGCGGCGGGCGGTCAGGCGAAGCAGCTGGAGGGCTTCGGGCCGCCCGTTGACGGTTTTGACAAGGTCACGGGATTCGATATTGACGCCGTCAAGGAGGCGGTAACGGAGCAGACCGCTGGTGTGCTGCTGGAGCCCATCATGGGCGAGGGCGGCATGCGCGAAGTGCCCTATCGCTTTCTGCAAGACCTGAGAGCGCTGTGCGACGAAGAGGGCCTTTTGCTGGTCCTGGACGAGGTTCAGTCGGGTGTGGGCCGTACGGGACGCTTCTATGCCCATGAATGGGCGGAGATCACGCCGGACATCATGTCCTCAGCAAAGGGGCTCGGTGGTGGCTTTCCTGTTGGCGCTTGCCTAACCACGGAAGCAGTCGGTCAGGCAATGGTCCCCGGGACGCACGGGTCGACGTTTGGCGGGAACCCCATGGCAATGGCCGTTGGAAACGCCGTATTAGATGTCGTTCTTGAGCCTGGCTTTCTCGAACATGTCGCGCAGATGGGCTTAAAGTTGAAGCAGCAGCTGGCCGGTCTCGCCGACGGGCATAGCGAGATCATAGCCGAGATAAGGGGCCAGGGGCTCATGATGGGACTGCGTTGCAAGCCTGAGAACGTCAAACTCGTCGCAGCGCTCCGTGATAGGGGCATGCTTACTGTCCCTGCGGGCGACAATGTTGTGCGGCTGCTGCCGCCTCTCATTGTCGGCGAGGATGAAATCGATCTCGCTACGCAAACTATCGACGCTGCCTGTGCCGACCTTAAGTCCGACATGAAAAGCTAAAGTCCGTCGCGTTAGCCCCCTCACTCAAGACATATCGTTCATGCCTCTCAAGCCTTCCCATTTTCTCGATCTTGATGCGCTGGACGCGCAGACCTTGCGCGCGATTGTCGACACGGCCGCGGCGCTGAAGAAAGCGCGCAAGACGCCGAAGGCCTTTGCTGTTCCCGAAGGCGCAGTGCTAGCGATGATTTTCGAGAAGCCTTCCACACGAACGCGCGTTTCCTTCGAGATGGCCATAAACCAACTTGGCGGCGGCGCTATCGTGCTGAATTCTCAGGACATGCAGCTCGGCCGGGGCGAGACAATCGCCGATACGGCGCGGGTGCTTTCTCGGTATGTCGACGCGATTATGCTGCGGACCGGCCCGCATGAAGGGCTCATGACATTTGCCGAGCACGCGGAGATTCCCGTGATCAACGGTCTCACGGCAAGGTCACACCCGTGCCAGATCGTGGCCGATATCTTGACCTTTGAAGAGCACAAGGGACCGATCCAAGGTCGCGTCGTCGCCTGGCTGGGCGATGCGAACAACGTGGCCACGTCATGGGTCCACGCCGCAGCGCGATTTGGATTTACGCTGCGACTTGCATCGCCGCCTGACTTCGGGCCGGATCCAGACCTGCTGGGCTGGGCCCGTGCAGAGGGTGCTGCGGTCGAAGTCGTTGAAGATGCGCGGGCGGCGGCCAAGGGAGCGGATTGTGTGGTTACGGACACCTGGGTTTCGATGGGCGACAAGGATGTCGAGGCGCGAAAGAGCGCCCTTGAGCCTTTTCGGGTCGACGAGGCTCTGATGAGCCTTGCAAACCCCGATGCGGTTTTCATGCACTGTCTGCCAGCGCATCGAGGCGACGAGGTCACCAATGCGGTGATGGACGGCCACCAATCTGTCGTTTGGGATGAAGCCGAGAACCGTCTCCATGCACAGAAGGCGATCTTGGTTTGGTGCTTGAACGATGGACGTCTGCCGGCGGAAAACAAACCGTCGCGCAAGACCTCGCCCGCAAAGAAGTCCACAACCAAGAAGGCAGCGACCAAAAAAGCGACCGTCAAAAAGAAGGTGAGGGCCAAAAAGAGTACGCCGAATAAGCGCGCTGCCACTGGAGGGGACAAGGGGTGAGCGAATCCGCCTCCGAAGAGGCGACTGCATTCTGGTTGCCGACGGACGACGTCATTCTCCCATTTCAGGCGGAACAGGCCGATGTCCTCGGACGACTCGTCAAGCTCGGGCCGACAGTCGATACGATTCTATCAAGACATGATTACCCAGAGCCCGTATCGCGTCTCCTGGGAGAGGCTGTCGCGCTTACAGCGCTGCTTGGCGCCTCGCTAAAGGCAGAGGGCAAGCTGATCCTCCAGGCATCTACCGACGGTGCCGTCGATTTGCTCGTCGTCGACTTTGTGGTTCCCGGATCGATGCGGGCCTACGCTCGTTTCGACCAAGCTAAGTTAGCGGCGCTCGATCACGACGACGATAGTGCTCTGCTCGGGCACGGCCATCTCGCCATGACCATCGATCGGGGCGTGGACACGGAGCGCTATCAAGGCGTCGTCCCGCTCGAAGGCTGCGGGCTGACAGAGGCGGCGGATACCTATTTCAAGCAATCCGAACAGCTGCCGAGCTTTCTGCGTCTGGCTGTAGCGCGGCACTTTCAGGCTTCAGAGAACGGCGAGGGTCTATGGACTTGGCGGGCAGGAGGGCTGCTCGTCCAGAAGCTGACGCGGGAAGGCGGGGTTGTCAGCCCAAAGCGGTTCGAGGAAGACTGGACCCGCGCGAAAACGCTGGCGGAGACGGTCGAGGATCACGAGCTGCTTGATCCGACGCTGGCGCCCGAGAGACTCCTGTTCCGTCTCTTTCATGAGGAACAGGTCAGGGTCTACCGGGCTATTCCACTCTCGACCTATTGCAGCTGTTCGCGCGAGCGCGTGAGGGAAATGCTTCAGCGCTTCTCGGGCGAGGAGCTGAAAGACATGGTGGTCGATGGACAGCTCTGGGTGAATTGTGAGTTCTGCGACGCCCGCTTCGAGTTCGACCCCCAGGAGTTCGGCGCCACTTAGGTTTACGGGTTGCGGCTAAGAGCGTATTCGCTCCGTCAGCTTCGCCAAGAACACGAGGCATGACTCTATCTGCGAAACAGTGACGAACTCATCGGCTGTGTGGGCCTGCTCGATATCACCAGGACCGCAGACGACGGCCGGACAGCCGGCATCCTGAAACAGGCCAGCTTCCGTCGCGTAGGATACGCCGGAAGCACGGTTTGCACCCGTAAGACTCAGCGCTAGAGAGATGGCCTCGGATTTGGGTTCCGCCGAAAAGGCAGGCACTGCCGTCTCGGTCTTCGTGTCGACCGATGCATGCGGTGCGACCGCGCGCATACTCGGCAGCAACTTATTCTCGGCAAACGACGCGAGCCTAGCGGGCAGATCCTTGGCCTTCGTGCCAGGCAGACCTCGGAGCTGCCATAAGATGTCGCAGTTGCGCGGAACAATATTTGGCGCGGTTCCGCCATCGACCATGGCGACCATGACCGTCGAATAGGGCGGGTCGAAATGAGGGTCGTTCTCGACATCAGCCACCTCGGCGGCGATGCGGTCGATTTCCTCGACAAGTCGCGAAGCGGCTGAGATCGCGTTGACGCCGATCGCCGGCATACTTGAATGGGCCTCTTTGCCGGTGACCGTGGTGCGGAACACGTCGATACATTTGTGTCCGTCGATGACTTGCATGCCTGATGGCTCGCCGACAATTACGACGCGCGGGCGCGGCAAATCCTGTCCAAAGCGCGCAATCATCGGACGGACGCCAACGCATCCAACTTCTTCGTCATAGGAGATAAGGATGTGAATGGGCTCCCGGAGCAGTGCCGACTTGAACAGCGGCACGGAAGCGAGCACACAAGCGAGGAAGCCTTTCATGTCGCATGTGCCACGGCCGTAGAGCTTGCCGTCCCGCTCGGTAAGCGTGAATGGATCGGAGGCCCAGGACTGCCCTGTAACCGGTACGCAGTCGCTGTGGCCAGACAGGCCCACACCGCCGTCGCCTTCGCCGATGCTTGCGAACAGGCAAGCCTTCTTTCCATCGCCGTCGGGCACAAGAGTCGAGGCAACGCCTTGACCCTCCAAATAGCCCTGCACGAAAGCAATCAGTTCGAGATTCGACTTCGCGCTCGTCGTATCGAAGGCAACGAGCTTTGCGAGAAGCTCAGTTGCGTCTTTCGTGCTTGTGTGTGGCGCCATTCTATTAAGTCAACTTTGCCAGGGCCTGGTCGAGATCGTCCTCAAGATCGCCAACATCCTCAAGGCCGACGGAGAGGCGGATCGTATTGTCGAAAATACCGAGCTCCGCGCGTGCCTCGGGTGTCAGCCGTTGATGCGTCGTTGTCGCCGGATGGGTGGCAAGGCTCTTAGCGTCGCCGAGATTGTTGCTGATGCTGAAGAGCTGAAGCGCATTCAACACAGCAAACGCGTCCGCCTTAGTCTCGCCGACCTCGAAGGCCACGAGCGGTCCGCCGAACGCCATTTGTTTTTTGGCTATGTCATGTTGCGGGTGGTCCACCCGACCAGGGTAGTGGACCCGTGTGACACCTTGTTTGTCTGCAAGAAAATCGGCGATCCGAGCTGCGGACTCGCAATGACGGGCCACGCGCAATGGCAGTGTCTCCAAGCCCTTCAACAAAACCCATGCGTTGAAGGGGCTCAGGGATGGCCCCGTGTGCTTCAAGAAAGTATGGAGCGTCTCCTCAATAAAGACCTTGGGGCCGAGCACTACACCGCCAAGACAACGCCCCTGACCATCGATGTGCTTCGTCGCCGAATAGACGACAATATCCGCACCGAGCGCCATCGGCCTCTGACCGAGCGGCGTTGCGAACACGTTGTCGACAATCGTGAGCGCGCCGCAAGCCTTTCCGAGCTTTGCTACGGCTTCGATGTCAACCAACTCAAGAACAGGATTGGTGGGCGTTTCAAAGAATAAGGCTTTGGTGTTGGGCCTTATCGCTGCCTCCCAGGCCTTTAGATCTCCGCCGTCGATGAGGTTCGATTCAATGCCGTAGCGCGGCAACAGGTCCTCTACGATGTAAAGGCAGCTGCCGAACAAAGCACGACCGGCAACGACGTGATCGCCGGCCTTGAGGTGACAAAGCATCGACGCGGCAACCGCGGCCATGCCGCTCGCCGTCGCGCGGGCAGCCTCTGCACCCTCCAGCGCGCACATGCGCTGCTCTAACATCGCGACCGTCGGGTTGGCGTAGCGGCTATAGACATACCCATCCGCCTCGCCTTTGAAACGCGCCTCGGCGTCTTCGGCATTCTCGTAGACATAGCCCGAGTTGAGGAAGACCGCTTCTGAGGTCTCGCCGAACTGGCTGCGAAGCGTACCTTCATGAACCAGCCGTGTGGCGGCGCTCCAAGCCTTGCGGCTATTGGTTTTCCCGGCCATGACCCACTACTCCTCGCATGTCGTTCATATCAGGGGCTATTGGCCGGCGGCACAAAAATACCCGGACTTGGCAAGCGCCAAAAGCCGGGTCTCAAGTGTCCGCGGCCTTTTAGCGACTTGTTTAACGTGGCTGCAAGCCGGCCGGCCAAATCACCACAACGGAATTAATGTCGCCTAGGGGAGGGGTCGTCAAGCAAAAGGGGAGCAATCACGCCTCGGTGACGCCAGTCAAGCCAAGCTGCCGGGCTATCTCCTGGGCCGTTTCTTTACGCTGATCGGTCAGCTTCGCGGTCGTGCTTCGAACTTTCTCGAGGACCGCTTGTGGCGCGTTGTCGGGCGTGCCAGCCGTGAAGGGCGGCTCGGGAGCGTACTGCATGGCGAGTTGGATCGCTTGCGCTGCCTCCTGTCCCCGAAGCATCGCTGCCACTCTGAGCGCCCCGTCTATGCCTGATGTTACCCCACCGGCGCAGACCAAATTGCCGTCCACAACCACACGCGCATCGACAGGCGTCGCGCCGAAAAGGGGCAATAGATGTTGAACGGTCCAGTAGGTGGTGGCCCTCCGCCCTCGCAACATCCCCGCCGCCCCGCAGATCAGTGCGCCTGTACACACAGAGAGAACGATTTTGGCGCCTACCGCCTGCCGCCGTATCCAGTCGAGCACGGGCTCATTGTGCATCAGGGCTTCCTGCCCCGGTCCCCCCGGGACGTGCAGTACGTCCAGTTGTGGCGCGTCCGCGATGGTTGCGTGCGGCATCAGCAGGAGGCCGCCGGCGTCCTGCACCGACCCAGCGCCAAGGCCGTAGAGGCGGGTGGTGGTGTTCGGCATGCGGGCAAAGACCTCGAAGGGTCCCGTGAGGTCGATTTGATCTAGCTGCTCGAATAGCAAAGAGCCTATTTCGAGTGGCTCATCGTCTGAAATCTGGCCTTCCGGGATCATGCGATGCCTTCTAATGTTCGTTGTGAATCCGGGGGAGAAGCGCATTCGTAGGATGACCCGCGACACGCCAAATGCAATGAAGATCGGTTATGAGCCAACCCGACCAGCTTTTTGAGGAACTTCCAGAGCGGCCCACACCAGGCGCTCAGGCGCTGCCGCGTCGGACCGGTGTGCTTCCGTCTCAGGCTATTCGTTCGCTCATTGCGGCTGGCGAAGTCGCAGGCGTGCCCGAGATCGAAGAGGCTCAGATCCAGCCCGCGAGCCTGGATCTGCGCCTGGGCAAGAAGGCCTATCGTATCCGCGCAAGTTTCCTGCCGGGTCGCGGCGCTACGGTCCGAGACAAGCTCTCCGCGTTGACGTTCCACGAGATCGACCTGACGAAGGGTGCCGTCCTTGAGGCGGGTTGTGTCTACCTCGTTCCCCTTCAGGAGCACCTTAAGCTGCGAGGCACTATCGCAGCCATTGCGAACCCCAAGAGTTCCACGGGCCGGCTCGACGTCTTTACGCGGTTGATCGCAGATCACCAGGAGAGCTTTGATCGTGTCGAAGAGGGTTATCAAGGACCGCTTTTTGCAGAGATTTGCCCGCGCAGTTTTTCGATCAAGGTTCATACCGGTACCCGGCTGAACCAGATACGTTTCCGCCGCCGCGTAAGTCAGCAGGCGGACGAAGCGCCTAGTCGCATTGGCGACAAGAGTCTCAGAACCATTCACACTGATTTGGGACTTGTCGAAGGTGAGGCGGCAATCCGTGACGGCCTCAATCTTCGTATTAGTCTTGCTCCAGTGGAGCCGGCGGGCATCGTGGGATATCGGGCGCGCCGGTATGCGGGTGTGATCGATATGGACAATGTCGGTGGCTACGATGTCAATCAGTACTGGGAAGCGGTTTATCTTGGGAGCGATCAACGTCTCGTCCTGGATCCACAGGAGTTCTATATCCTCGCCTCCAAGGAGAGTGTTGCAGTGCCGCCGGAGTTCGTGGCCGAGATGGCGCCGTTCGACCCGATGATCGGCGAGTACCGCGTCCATTATGCCGGTTTCTTCGATCCAGGCTTCGGCTATGTCGCCGGCAAAGCGCCAGGGGCGAAGGCAGTCCTAGAAGTGCGCAGCCTCGACATCCCCTTCATCGTTGAGGATGGACAAATTGTCGGAAGGCTTGTCTATGACAGACTTACCGAGGTGCCCGACACTCTTTACGGTCAGGGCATCGGTTCGCATTATCAGGCGCAGGGGCTGAAACTGTCCAAGCATTTTCGTCAGTCCTAAGCCTATTTTCCATCCGGTCGGCTCCGTCTTGGGGAAACAGCCGCCCACAAGCGATTAGCGGGGGGCGATCGCCATGCAGTCACTGACGCAGACCGTTGAATGGTTGAGCGGCGTTGTGTGGGGCGTGCCCATGCTGACGCTCCTACTGGGCGTTGGGATCTATCTGACGATCGGTCTTCGCTTTCGCTCCATCCGCGACTTGCCTTTCGCGCTTGCTCTTCTATGGCGCGGACGCATCCCCGACGGTAAGGGCGAAATTGCGCCCTTCCACGCCCTGATGACTGCGCTTGCAGCAACGATCGGGACGGGCAACATCGCCGGTGTCGCGACAGCAATCTTTCTCGGAGGGCCAGGCGCGGTCTTCTGGATGTGGATGACGGCACTGGTCGGCATGGCCACCAAGTTCGCGGAGGCCGTTCTGGCCGTGCGCTATCGAGAGGTCGACGAGAATGGCAAGTATGTCGGTGGGCCCATGTACTACATCAAGAATGGGCTTGGACCGCGTTGGGCTTGGCTGGGTGGCATGTTCGCGATCTTCGCCGGGTTCGCGGGTTTCGGTATCGGCAATATGGTACAGGCCAACTCTGTTGCCGCCGCGCTAAATGGCTCATTTGGGATCCCGCTTTGGCTGACGGGATGCATTCTCGCGACGCTCGTCGCTCTCGTTCTGGTTGGCGGCATCAAGCGGATCGGCACGGTCGCAGGAACCCTCGTGCCGCTTATGGCCGTAGCCTATGTGGGTGCCGGTACTGTGGTTCTGTTCCTGCACGCCGAAGCAGTCCCGAAGGCCTTTGGGCTCATCTTTGAGCATGCATTCACAACGATTGCGGCGACCGGTGGCTTTGCTGGCGCGGCCGTTTGGGCAGCCATACGGTTCGGTGTTGCGCGCGGCGTTTTCTCCAATGAAGCGGGGCTCGGTTCCGCGCCGATCGCGCATGCGGCAGCTCAGTGCAAGGGGCCTGTTAGCCAAGGTCTTGTCGCGATGCTTGGGACCTTTATCGACACGATCATTGTCTGCACGTTTACGGCGCTTGTGATCTTGAGCACGGGCGTATGGACCAGCGGGAAGACCGGCGCGGAACTGACGTCTCTTGCATTCTCGACATCCCTTCCTGGCATTGGCGGTGAGATTACTTCGGTTGCGTTGGCCGTGTTTGCATTCACGACGCTGCTCGGCTGGAGTTACTATTGCGAGCGCTCCTGGCAGTATCTGCTGGGCGTAAAGTCCATCATCCCATTTCGTATTTTGTGGTCGCTCGCGCCTGTTCTTGGCGCAAGCGTCAAACTTAGCTTTGTATGGCTGCTCGCAGACACAATGAACGCCCTGATGGCGATTCCGAACTTGATCGCCTTGGCGCTTCTTAGTCCCGTCGTCTTCGCCTTGGCGAAGGAATTCTTTGCCACGCGAGGAAAATCGGAAAACAATCCGTACTAAGATTGAAAATCATCCGGCAGCCCTGTTGGCGTTGTCTGCCCACATCAGAAATCCGAGCGCCGCGGCATTGGCCACTATCCACAGCAGCGTTGCTGCTATGCGCATAAGCATGGGACGATCGAGCGTCCCCGCCCGGGCCCGTCGGCTGTACCAGAGCCAGAGCAGTACGAGTGGCAGGATCAGCAACGCGAGCGACAGAGCAAGATAGGCGCCTCGTAGGATCGGATTGGTAAGCGCCTCGGCGATTGCATGCATGCTGCGGCACTAGGATGGGAGTGCTATCGGGGGCAATGCTGTTCAATTGCCGTAGCCCTGGAGTGGCGTACGGACGACCGGTGTGCGATTGTCACGACCTCCACGGGGAACAACAATTCGGACGTCTAGGGAGAAAAATGAGACACGTTGCGATCGCATTCCTGTTTGGCTTGGTTGCAAATGTAGGCATAGGGGGTCCCAGTCTCGCGCAGAGCGTTCAGGATCTCGCAAAGGAAGCGGCAAGTGATGTGAAGCGGGGCAACGATCTTGAGGCCTATAATACGATTCGAAAGGCCGCGATGAGGATTTGGCAGCGTGGTCCGCTCTTGTTCCGCGAGGCCCTCTTCGTCAAGTCCGCTCCCACCGGCTACGGTATTTACGACCCGCGTCCCAACAATGTCTTCGAGCCCGGCGAAAAACTCTTCATCTATGTGGAACCCGTTGGGTTTACTTGGAAGAAGCAGGGTGGACTTAATCGCGCGGAGCTTGTCTCTGATCTGGTTTTGAAGGGTGCCGATGGTGAAGTGTTGGGCGAGCAACCAGGTTTCGGTACGTTCACCTTCGACAGCCGCGATACCAACATGGAAGTAATGACGGCCCTAACGATCGACTTCACCGAAGCGCCGGCTGGGAAGTACGTGGCCGAGCTGAAATTCACCGACAAGTTAGGAAAGAAGTCCGCCTCCTTCGAGCTTCCCTTTGAGATCAAAGGCAAAAGCGCCGGTGACAGCGAGGCCGACAAGGACGAGTAACCGAGGCAGCTAAAGCTGGGGTCGACAAAATCGCCGATCCTGATCCGGCCGCGAACTCGCCGCAGTGGTGTCGCTCGCTGAACGTATTGCTCAACTATGCAATCATCAAAGTTTGAGCATGGGCTGCTGCCATTTGTGCAGTACCTAAAGCTTGCGGAAGCCGAGTTATCTAGGGTCCCGGTAGAGACTACTGACCAAGAAAATGCCGGCGACGATGGGCCGCCGCCGGCTAAGCGGCATCGACGCTGACGAGAACTACTTGGCTCTGTTTTCTTGGGATTTGCTTTCGGCGATGCCTTCGACGAGGCTTACAACCGAGCGTCGTAGCCCAGCATCCTCGATATCGGCGAAGGCCTGAACCAAGCGCAACGCTTGTTGATCGCCGACGAACCGGATGGGTGACACCGGGTCATCCGTCTGGGGACCAGCGCCATCAAAAAACGCATGGATTGGCACGTCGAGGGCTGTAGCAATTTGCATGAGCCGACTTGCGCCAACACGGTTTGCGCCGTTCTCGTACTTTTGAATCTGCTGAAATGTCAGACCGAGTAGGTTTGCGAGGTCGGTCTGTGACATTTTCCTCTCAAGCCGCCAGAACCGGACGTTGTGCCCAACTATCACATCTGTCTGTTGCGGCGATTTCTTTCCCATTTTAGCTCCTGTGGTCCTCTCAAAGCCGATAACCAATTACGGTTGTTCACGGCACCACAATAACGCTAATCGTGCAAAAGACACCTCTTTTGGATTCACTATAGGATACAACGTGAAGTCACAACGCCCCGCAATAGGATAAGCCTATTCAGGGCTGCCCGCAGAACAGGATCCACCGCCTAGAACGCAGAATCGCGCGCAGTGTGGATGACACAGTTTCACGGCGCCATGGTCGAAAAGATCGCCGTCTGCCAATGCTGCTTCAGCAAGCGTTGACCCCATCCCGAAGCGCGGCAGGTCGGTCAATAGTGTGCAGGGTAAGACGACGGGGCGGTTATCACCGCGCAGTTTTGCGATCATTCGGCTCGACGCACACATCATGTCGGATGGCGAGACATCTAAGATACCCCAGCAAGCATCGCTGATTTCCGGCACATCTTCTCTCGCATTCATCTCTGGAAACAGGACGAGTGCATCCTGACGTTCTGCAGCGATCGGCCAGGATCGTGACTGTATCAACGCCGCAT
>NZ_JBZMXT010000071.1:0-11146 GCF_058506495.1 Methyloceanibacter sp.
GTTACGTGAAGCTAACAATATTCCCCGTTGCACATGCTGAAACTGGCTATCTCGCTCAACGCTGCCATCAGGCCTCTCGCGCTAAAACTAAGCTATCGGCCAGTAGCGGAAGTCAGGCTGGCCCGTTACAAGAGAACTTCTTGAAATAGACTAGCCAACGTCGGACCAAAATAGACATGCAGCATACTCAGCTTGTCGGTTATGCGCTCTTGCTCGGAGCTGCAGCCCTCGCACCGGAAACGGCGCTCGCGCATTCGCAAGGTCACGGCGTCACCGGTGGTTTTTTGAGCGGCTTCGCTCATCCGGTTCTCGGATGGGACCATGTTATCGCAATGGTCGCTGTCGGACTGTGGGGCGCGTTTCTGGGCGTGCCTGCACTGTGGCTTCTGCCAATTGTTTTTCCGCTTGTCATGGCGGTCGGTGCCGGCCTCGGTATTCTTGGCGTGCCCCTTCCAGCCGTAGAAGCCGGTATTGCGGCCTCAGGGGTGGTGCTTGGTCTGCTCATCCTCTTCGCGGCGAAGTTTCCGCTGTGGTTGGCAATCGTAATCGTCGGTGCATTTGCGATCTTCCATGGCTATGCACACGGGGCGGAGCTTCCTGAGGCGACAGATCCATTGCCCTACGTCGTCGGTTTTGTCATCGCCACGGGCCTTCTGCATTTGATTGGTATCGCCTTCGGCTTGCTTGTTCGCTGGCCCGCGGGCGTCTACGCCGTAAGGGCTGTCGGAGCTATCATTGCGGTACTTGGTGTTGCTTTCCTCATTGGCTTCGCTTAGGGCATCAACTGCAATAGCGCTGGGTCTTGCAGTCTGCCTCCTCCCCAGTTCAGCGGTTGCCCATAGTCCCGTCCCGGGCATTGCCGGCTTCTACACAGGCGTACTCCATCCGCTTTCGACACCAGGTCAGGTGCTCAGCCTCCTATCCCTCGGGCTCATGCTTGGCTTCCGATGGCCGCAGTGGTTTGGGTGGGCAGCGCTCGCGTTCGGGGGGGCATGCCTGCTCGGAATCTGCCTGGGTCAGTTGGGCTTCGTGCCAAACTGGAGCGAGCTGGTCTTGCTGGTGCTGGCGGCCTTGGCCGCAGCGCTCGCTGCACTCTACCCGTCCGGCTACTTTGTCACCTTCTTGGTCTTTTCGAGTGTTTGCGGGTTTCTGATCGGGGTCCTTTCAACACCAGACCCTGGTCCGCTGAATGATACAATCATCACACTTGCCGGAAGCTTCGTTGGCGCCAATATCGCATTGATCTACGCAAGCGGCGGAATTGGCTGGCTACAAGAGCGCTTTACCCAGCAATGGATGCATGTCGGTCTGCGAGTCGTTGCCGCGTGGATTGCGGCGATCTCTGTGCTCGCGGCGCTGCTCGCCCTCGCCACTGGGCAATCTTAGTCCCTCAGACCAATGAAGTCTGATGTCTCGTGTCACGCGCGGGCCCTCATTTACATGCCGATAGCGGGTATTGCCGGTGTATCAAGAATGTCTGCTACTGCTCGCTAAGGAGATGTTTCGCTGTAAGTCCTTGGCGACTATAAAGGCAAGAAGCGATAACGGCGTCAGCGCTAAGTACGCGACACGCCGGGGGGAATTGGGGAGTGAGCGACAAAGATCTCGATCTAACGACTGAGGTAAGCTCAGAGGCAGACGTCACACGACTTGGCCGTTCAGGGCCAAAACCGGACCATGAGCGAACTGCCGACGAGGACGTCGACATTGTTGACTGGGAGCGCGTCGCCTCAACGGCGGACTTCGCCGCGCTAGTGCAAGCTCGGGCGCGCTTCCTAATTCCAGCGACGATCTTCTTCCTGGTTTACTACTTTGCTCTGCTCATCTTGGTGGGCTTCTTCCCAGACTTGATGTCAACGCCGGTCCCGGGGCTCGGTCCCGTAAACCTTGCCTATCTGTTTGCGATCTCGCAGTTCGCGATGGTTGGCTTCGTGACATGGGCATATTTACGCGCGGCCAAGAACTTTGACGCCATCGCGACCAAGATCCGTGACGATGCACTCTCAAACCGGAGCGAAGCGAAGCCATGACAGGCGCGTTGTGGCTCTTCCTAACCTTCGTCGCGGTCACTCTGATGATTACTTGGTGGTCGGCGCGACAATCCAAAGGCGCGAGCGCTTATTTCGCTGCAGGGCGGCGGATCAAGGCATGGCAGAACGGGCTCGCCATCGCGGGCGATTACATGAGCGCGGCGAGTTTTCTCGGCATCGCAGGATTGATCGCGCTCAAAGGCTATGACGGCTTCATGTACTCGGTGGGCTTTCTCGTGGCTTACCTCACGGTGCTGCTTATCGTTGCCGAGCCCTTGCGCAATTCCGGAAAATTCACGATGGCGGACGTGCTTGCATACCGCCTAAAGGCACGTCCGGTGCGCGCGATGGCGGCACTGAGCACCCTCATCGTCACCACGTTCTACATGATCGCGCAGATGGTTGGCGCCGGCAGCCTCGTCAAACTGCTCCTGCCGGGTGTGAGCTACGAACTTGCGGTAATTGGTGTCGGTGTACTGATGATCGTTTATGTCGTCTTCGGCGGCATGCTCGCAACCACTTGGGTTCAAATCACCAAAGCGATCTTGCTGCTTGCAGGATCGGTTCTGTTGAGCGTTCTGGTGATGGCGCAGTTCGGCTACAGCCTTGGCAACTTCTTCGATGCCGTCAGTGAAGTGACCTGGGTCGACCCAAAGACGGGCCGGGAAATTACACAGAACTTTCTTCAGCCCGGACTCGCGTTCAAAGGGACGATTGGGGCCATCGATCTGATTTCATTGGGTCTGGCCTTGGTGCTCGGTACCGCTGGCCTGCCCCATATCCTCATCCGCTTCTACACGGTGCCGGACGCCAAGACCGCCAGGATGAGTGTGGTATGGGCGATGCTGGCCATTGGCGCCTTCTACCTCATGACGACATTCTTCGGTTTTGGTGCCGCGACACTGCTGACGCCCGCGAACATCCCCGATCAGAACATGAGCGCGCCACTGCTGGCGCTGCATCTCGGTGGCGAGCTCTTCTTTGCGTTCATCAGCGCGGTTGCATTCGCGACTATCCTTGCGGTCGTCGCGGGCCTGACCATCAGCGCAAGCACCAGCTTTGCGCATGACTTCTACACAAACGTGATTCACCACGGCCGCGAGCGATCGCCAGGCGAAGAGGTGCGCGTTGCGCGCATTGCTGCGTTTGTCGTCGGTGCGACGGCTATCCTCCTGGCGATTGGCCTCCGCTCGACGAATGTCGCCTTCCTTGTTGGTCTTGCATTCGCCGTAGCGGCAAGCGCTAACCTACCGCCGATGGTGCTCGCGCTGTTTTGGAAACGGTTTAATACGGCCGGCGCTTGTTGGGGGCTTGGCGTCGGTCTGACCAGCTCAATCCTGTTGATCTTGTTGAGCCCTAGCATTATGGGCACAGACGGCAGCGCATTGATCGCAGGCGAGCCAATATTCCCCCTGCGCAATCCGGGGATCGTTTCAGTGCCGCTTGGATTTGCCGCCGCAATCCTTGGGACTTTGCTTAGCCGCGAACACCACGCCGAGGATAAATTTGCCGAGTTCACGGTGCGGGCCAACACAGGCCTCGGCGCCGAGAAAGCAACCCACGGCTAGCCTACGCCACGCCCCTCGTAAGGCTTTGAACGAAACGGTCGATACTCCGGTCGTGCCAGGTGTCGGCGTGGCCGCGCTCGTGGAAGCCTAGGTGTCCGCCGCTTTTTGCAAGCACAAGCTCGACATTCGGATTGTTGAGCTTCTTCAAACCTAGATACGGCTCGATGGGAATCCACGGATCGTTTGCCGCGTGGAGCATGAGGGTCGGCACAGCAATATAACTGACGAACTGAGCACCGGCCGTTCGCGTGTAGTAGTCCGCCGCGTTTTCGAACCCGTTGCGAGGCGCGACCCATTGGTCGTCAAACTCGAAAATTGTGGTTGTGTCTTCAATTGTGCGCCGTTCCACTAACGTAAGCTCACAAGACGACAGCACATCACGCTTCATGCGCTGAATAAGGAAGTGATGATAGAGCGCATTGCGACGTTGCAGGATTCGTTCGCAGGCCTGAGCCGGTTCGATTGGCGCTGATACGGTTGCCGCACCGAGCAAGGAAGGATGGGAGCCCGCCTGACCGAGCCAATTGAGCAAGACGTTCCCGCCGAGCGAATATCCGATCAGCACGATGCCATGTTTAGTGAGTGGCTCATCGAGACGCTCAAGGACGCTTTGAATGTCGGGAAAGCACCCCGCAAAATAGTAGTTGTCTGCGAGCCAGTTCCCGGGACCAGCGCCCCGTAGGTTCAACCGAAGGACCGAACGTCCGCGCGCGAGATGGAAGCGTGCTGACTCCCTCATGTAGTCGCTGTCTTCGCAGCCCGTGAGACCGTGGATCAGCACGATCAAAGGGCTACCCTCGGCCCGGACCTCAGGCTCTCCGAGCGTCCCGAGCAGACGATCGCCGCTGCCGTCGTCCATCTCAAACTCGAGGGATGATGAGCGGCCGGGCAGAGACCCCGCTTGGCGCATGACAACATTTCGGAGCGTTTGAAGATCGCCGCCCCACCAGGGCGCTCGCTCATCAAAGGATCCGCCCTGCTCCGCAAATTCGTCCGACAAACTGGTCACGCTTGGCAAGTCGGTGTTATTGGGCTGAATTCAAGGGCTCTGGCGAGGTTGGTGCGCTGAGGACCCAGCGCAGATCTCGGCCCCTTTCGAGGGCACTGCGCCAACTTGGTGGGGCGAGGCCTGAACCAAGCAGGCCCAGAACCGATTGCTTACGCGGGGCTTAGCGCCTATATAAAGGGCATTCCCCCGAAATTGGGACGCTTAGCTCTTTCGCCTGAGAAGTCGAGAGACGCAACGAAACCCGTTTACGCAAGGTTTGATGTCACCATGAATCGCACCCCATTGATGCCAAAGGCGACGGCAGTCTGGCTTGTCGACAACACGTCGTTGACATTCGAGCAGATTGCTGAGTTCTGCCAGCTACACGTGCTTGAGGTGAAGGGCATCGCAGACGGCGATGTAGCTCAAGGGATCAAGGGCATGGACCCGATCTCGTCCAACCAGCTTTCGCGCGACGAGATCCAACGCGCCGAGGAAGACTCCGCTCATCGCCTGAAGCTCTTGGAGCCCAAAGTCGAGGTGCCTGAAGTTAAGACGAAGCGCGGTCCCCGCTATACGCCGGTGTCGCGCCGCCAGGATCGGCCCAACGCTATTCTCTGGCTGCTCAAGAGCCATCCTGAACTCAAGGATAGCCAGATCATGCGGCTCGTGGGTACGACCAAGCCCACCATCCAGGCCATCAAGGAGCGGACCCACTGGAACTCGCCGAATCTGGTCGCCCAGGATCCCGTGACGCTTGGCCTTTGCTCGCAGATTGATCTCGACGCCGCGGTCAAGCGTGCTGCTGCGCGTCTTGAGCGCGAGCAGAAGAAGGCGGGCAAAGCTGCCGAGAAAGCCGGCTCTCTGCTCCCCACCGAGGAGACGATCGGTCTCACGGAGGACGCAGGCGCCGCCGAAAGCGAAACCGCCGAGAGCGAGACTGCTGCCACGTTTGGCACGCCGCAATCCTCGGACGAAGATATGGCTGCCTCGCTCGCACAGGAGGCGCGCGACGCTATGTCAGCGCCGGAGCAGGAGGAAGAAGCGCCAGATGCCGACTCCGTGTTCGCCAAGTTAAAGGACCTGAAGATCGAGGGCGACGACTCCGAGAAACCCGCGGAGTAGACAGCGGCAGCCTGACCGCGGCGGGCAGCGGAGCTGTTTCGGCGAAGCGTGGCGCGCCTCGGTTTTCCACCCCTGATTGGTCTTGATTTGGCTCAATGCCAGGCGCCGACGCAGCGCCCAACATCCTTTCCTATCATCGCCTTTGATAATAGGAGGTTCTCATGGGCCCTGGAGAAATCGGGTTTCTCGCACTTGTCGTCGTCGCATTCACGGCATTCGGCGTCACCCTGGCCTATTACGGACACCGCGCGAAATAGCGTACTGATCCCCGTCAGATCGTTTTGGCGGACCCACCAGGTGGGGTGCGCCTTTTTGCCCGACGGCCAATTTGAAGAATTGATTCACGCGGCCAGCCGTGGCTAGGGTGCGACATCCAAACGCACCCAATCCACGATGACCATGACCAGTTCTTATAACGCCGGGCTCGGCAAGACCCCCGCGAACTATCAGCCGCTGACACCGCTCGTCTTCCTGGAGCGCGCTGCGGCCGTTTATCCCGACCACACTGCCATCATTCATGGCAACGCACGCATCACCTACGAGACCTTCTACAAGCGCTCGCGGCAGCTCGCCTCCGCGCTCGCAGCGCGCGGTATTGGCGTTGGCGACACCGTTTCTGTGATGCTGTCCAACACACCCGCGATGCTCGAAGCGCACTACGGCGTTCCCATGACCGGCGCGGTGCTGCACTCGATCAATACGCGGCTCGACGCTGCCAATATCGCCTTCATGCTGGACCACGCGGAAACGAAGGTTGTGATCTGCGATACGGAGTTCGGCCCCGTGATGAAGGAGGCCCTCAGCCTCGCAAAGGCAGAGCCTCTCATCATCGACTACGAGGACACCGAGCTCGGCGTTCTCGGCGCGCGCCTCGGCGACCTCGACTACGAGACCTTCATAGCCGAAGGCGACCCCCGCTATACCTGGGTCATGCCATCGGACGAGTGGAACGCCATTTCGCTGAACTACACGAGCGGCACGACCGGCAATCCGAAAGGCGTCGTCTACCATCATCGTGGCGCGGCCATGATGTGCTACGGCAACACGATCGCGACCGGCATGGGTCAGCACCCGGTTTATCTGTGGACGTTGCCGATGTTTCACTGCAACGGCTGGTGCTTTCCGTGGTCGCTGAGTGTGGTGGCCGGCACTCACGTGTGCCTCCGCGTAGTCCGCGCGAAACCGATGTACGACGCGATCGCCGATCATGGCGTCACGCATCTTTCCGGGGCCCCTTTTGTTATGTCGGCGCTGTTAAACGCAGCCGAAGAAGACAAGCGCGACTTTGAACAGAAGGTGGCCTTCAACCATGCGGCTGCCCCACCGCCGGCCGCTGTCATGGCCGCGATGGAAGAAGCGGGTTTCGCGCTCACCCATCTGTATGGGCTCACCGAGACCTATGGTCCGGCCACGCTCAATGCTTGGCGCCCGGCGTGGGATGAGTTGTCCTTCGACGACCGCTCCAAGAAGCGTATCCGCCAAGGCGTCCGCTATCACACGCTCGAAGATCTCACGGTCATCGACCCGGAGACCATGGAGAAAACGCCAGCCGACGGAGAGACCATCGGCGAGGTGATGTTCCGCGGCAATATCGTCATGAAGGGCTATCTCAAGAACGAGAAAGCTACGACGGACGCGTTCGCCGGCGGCTGGTTCCATTCGGGCGATCTCGGCGTGATGCACCCCGACGGATACATCCAGCTCAAGGATCGCTCAAAGGACATCATCATCTCAGGCGGCGAGAACATCTCGTCTATCGAGGTTGAAGACACGCTCTACAAGCACCCCGACGTGCTGAGCGCGGCCGTGGTTGCCAAGCCGGACCCGAAATGGGGCGAGACGCCGTGCGCCTTCGTGGAGCTGCGTGACGGCACCAATGTCGAGGCGCAAGACATCATCGATTGGTGCCGCGAGCACCTGGCTCACTTCAAATGCCCGCGCTACGTTGTTTTCGTCGATCTACCGAAGACATCGACCGGCAAGATCCAGAAATTCAAGCTGCGCGAGATGGCGCTGGAGGTTTGAGGTCATGCCCCTACTCCGTTTCGATCTGATCGAAGGCCGTACCGACGTTGAGGTAAAAACCCTGCTCGATGCGGCCCATCGGGCCATGCTGGCCGCCTTCAAGGTGCCCGAGCGCGATCGCTACCAGATCGTTCAGGAGCACAAGCGCCGCCACATGATTGTCGAGGACACGGGTCTCGGCATCGAACGCACGGACAAGGTGGTTGTCGTGCAAGTCACGTCCCGCCCCCGGACACGCGAGCAGAAGGAAACCTTCTACCGGCTTCTTTGCGAAGAGCTGGAGCGCGCCTGCGGTATCACCCCCACCGACGTGATGGTCTCCATCGTCGAGAACACGGACGAGGATTGGTCTTTCGGGCTCGGGCGTGGGCAATTCCTAACCGGCGAACTCTAGCCGCGCGCTGTCGGCACCACCCCGAATCGGCTTAGGCTTCGTCTCGCAATCATTGGGTGGAGCCGTGACGCCGCTCGAGGAACCTTTTCAGCTCGCCGCATCCTATGTGGCGCTTGCCATCGAAGTCAGCGCTGTTCTTGTTGTCGCCTTCGGAGCGCTCCAGGCGGTATTCACGCTTGTGGGCGCCATTCTCAATGGCACGGCCGACGAGATAAAGGGCCGCGTGATCTGGCTGAAATTTGCAACCTGGATTCTGCTCGCGCTCGAGTTCGCCCTAGCCGCCGATATCGTTCACACGGCCGTTGCACCCACCTGGGACGATATCTGGAAGCTCGCGGTCATTGCCCTGATCCGCACGATGCTGAACTACTTTCTCGCACGCGATATCGCCGATTTCAGCGGGATGGAACGATCCTAAGCGCACAATTCGCCGCAGAATCAGTCCCCTGGCACAACGTCGCCCTAATCCGTTGGACCGGCGGGCGAAATTGTGTTTCAGTATTTGTTATATTTTGCACCGCACGCTGAAGGCTGCGCGCAACTGTCCGGCTGGCCAAAATTCGGGCGAAATTGGGGGATAGACGCGCTCCAGGGCTGGGGTGCAATTTTCCAAAGCAGCCCAATAGTTTGAGTTCTCCGGTACGCGGGGACGCCGCTTCACGGGATTGAGGGATGACAGAGTCAACACGGACGACCGGACGGCGTTTCCAGTTCATCCTGATCAAGCCATCGCACTATGATGCGCAAGGGTACGTGGTGCAGTGGATGCGTTCCACGATGCCGTCTAACTCCCTGGCCGCGGTTTACAGCCTCGCGCAAGATGCCGCCGATCGAGGCGTACTGGGCCCGGATCTCCCCATTGACGTGACTGCGATCGACGAGACCAACAAACGGGTCCGGTTCGACGAACTCATTCGCCTCATCAAAGACAATGGCGGCGAAGGGCTCGTGGGTATCGTCGGCGTCCAGTCCAATGAGTTTCCGCGCTCGGTCGATATCGCCCGCCCGTTCCTTGCCGAGGGCATCCAAGTGATGATCGGCGGGTTCCACGTCTCCGGCTGCCTGTCGATGCTTCCGGAGTTGCCCGACGACATCAAAGCGGCGCAGGAGCTCGGCGTTTCGATCTTCGCCGGCGAAGCTGAAGAGCATATCGACACTGTGATCCGAGACGCCGCGGCGAGAAACCTTCAGCCGATCTACAATCACATGACCGAAGAGCTGCCGTGCCTCGCCGATGTGCCGGCGCCGCCCTTCCTGCCGAAGGACTTTGTCGATCGCACTGTTGGAAACGTTACGAGCTTCGATGCCGGGCGCGGCTGCCCGTTTCAATGCTCCTTCTGCACGATCATCAATGTGCAGGGCCGCAAGTCACGTTACCGGACGCCAGACTCCATCGAGAAGATCTTGCGTCTGAACTACGAGCAAGGCGTGAACCGCTTCTTCATCACCGACGATAACTTCGCACGGAACAAAGACTGGGAAGCGATTTACGATCGCATCATCAAGCTGCGTGAGGAAGACGGCTTGGATGTTCGCTTCATGATTCAGGTCGACACGCTGTGCCACAAAATTCCCAACTTTATCGAGAAGTCGAAGCGAGCCGGCGTGACGCGCGTCTTTATCGGTCTTGAGAACATCAACCCGGCGAACCTGCTCGCGGCTAAGAAGCGTCAGAACAAGATCACCGAATATCGGAAAATGCTACTCGATTGGAAGCGTGTCGGCATTATGACCTTTGCGGGCTACATTCTGGGATTCCCGAACGATACGCCCGAGTCCATCAAGCAGGACCTGGAGATCATCAAGCAGGAGCTCCCGCTCGACATGCTGGAGTTTTTCATTCTCACACCCCTTCCCGGCTCGGAGGACCACCAGAAGCTCTCGGCCAAAGGTGTCTGGATGGATCCGGACATGAATAAATACGAGCTGGAGCACGTGGTCACGGGGCACGAAAAGATGTCCAAGCAGGAGTGGCAGGGGGCCTATGAGTCCGCATGGCGGATCTTCTACACCAAGGAACACTTAGAGACGGTTCTGCGCCGCGCCTATGCGAGTGGCGTCAATATCCGCTCGCTGATGCCCGTGCTGTTCTGGTTCAAGAACGCCGTGCCGGTCGAGGGGCTACATCCGCTTCAGTGGGGCATCTTCCGGATTAAACACCGCAAAGACCGCCGCTCCGGCCTGCCGATCGAGAATCCCGTCGTGTTCTACGCCAAGTACGCGGCGGAGGTCGCACGCAAGGCGACCATGCTCGGCAAGAGCTGGTGGGATCTCAAGCGCATCGTCAAGAAGATCGAGGCTGACCCGCTCGCTGCGCAGTATACGGACCAAGCCCTTACGGCTGTCGCGGAAGAAGATTCAGAGCAGATGGGGCTCTATAATCAGAATGAGGCTGCTCGGGTCGCTGTTGAGCGTGAATTGCGGGTCGCAAACAAGACGAGCATTCAGGCCAATGGGGGCGCCAAAGCCAATGGCGCTGCTAAAGCTAACGGCAAAGGCCAACCCAAGCTGACCGTGAAGGCCAATAAGGCCTTTACGCCCGGCCCGGCCAACGAAGGCGGATCGGCGGGCGAGAAAGCCCCAGCCGCTTAGGCCCTGGCCAACTCGACCGCATGAGCGCGTCCGAAGGCTTCCAGGAGTTTCTCAAAAACCAGCTTGCGGGTTTTGGGCCCCTCACCATCCGCCGCATGTTCGGCGGCGCCGGTGTCTATGCGGACAGTGTGATGTTCGGCCTCATTGCCGACGACACGCTCTACCTCAAAGCCGACGACACGACCGCTGCGTCGTTCGAGGCAGAGGGTATGAAACCGTTCACGTACGAAACCAAGGGCCGCAAGCCAATTGCCATGTCCTACTGGGAGGTCCCCCCGCGGCTGCTTGAAGAACCGGACGAACTCGCCGAGTGGGCGCGCGCCGCGCACCGCATCGCCTGTGCCACGAAGAAGCCCGCGCGAAGGAAAACCGCGCGGAAGCGAAAATCGTGAAACGTCAGGCCGCAGCAGCGGGCACTGCCGGT